>CANKVC010000131.1 GCA_947486835.1 Cytophagaceae bacterium
TTCCTTAATCACTTCTCCCTAACCAGCTTTTTTTGCCTGAGTTATTTGACCATCTTGAGGTGCAAGAATGATGTACATGCCATTTCTAATTCGGTAATTACTGACTTGATTTTCCAGTTTCGCAACCTCGCCTTTACCCACTTCAATCGTCCCAAGACTCTGTAATCTCTCCGCCTCCGCCTTATTTATTTTCTCATTGTACTCCTGCTCCACACCCCTTAGCTCAATTTTTGTATTGATAATTTCTTGTACGGTTTGTTCTAACTTATTTTCAGCAACCGTTTTTTTGGCTTGGGCATTTTGAAAAACCACATTTCTTTGTTGGAATTGTGTCTGAGAAACTAAACCCTGCTCATACATTTTTTGCTGACGCTCGTATTGATTTTTAGCTAAATTAAACTCGTTATTTGCCGCAAGTATTTCTGCTTTCTCACCTACTAGTTTATTTTCTAATTGCTTTAACTTATTGCCTATTTGCTCAATTTTCAACTTTTTACCCGTTTGCAAATTTTGAATTTGCGACGCTGTCACAATCACTTTACTATTGTAATATGAAATTGCGCCTTTTTTTGCGGTGACTTGTTGCTCCGTTCGATTCACCAAATTAGGATCCAAATAATCCTCTTTGATTTCAGATATCTGAATCAACGTATCTCCTTTTTTTACAATATCGCCTTCCCGAACCCACCATTTCATTATTTTACCAGGAATTGGAGAATTCACTGCTTGAGGACGTTGTTCTTGGAATAGACTCGTCACCTTACCTTTGGCACTGATATTTTGTGTCCAAGGAAGAAATAAACTTGCCAAGAATATCCCCAAAATGATCAAAAGCCATCGATTGATATAGCTCTTTTCATTCTTCCTATACACCTGTTCAAATGACTTAAAAAAATGACGTTCCATAATTAGTCTAAAATAACACCCTTGCCAACTTCAAATGTCGCACCGCATTTCAAAAGATAATCCGAATCGTTTGTTGCAATGAGGACTGTCACATTTGGTAATTCATTTAAAAAATAATGCTTCAAACTCTCTTTTATTTCGATCGGCAAACCACTCCAAGGCTCTTCTAATAAAAGCAAAGATTTATTTCCAATCGTTGCCCTAATGAGTAGAATTTTCTTTTTAAGCGACTCAGAAAGTTTTTTGCCCAATGGATCCAAAACCGTATCAAACCCCGATGGGAAATATTGAAGAAAATTTAAAAAACCTAATTTATTCGCTTGCTGGATGATCATCTCAGTGCTTATATCCGTTTGGCCCAAGGTAATATTCTCCATCAACGTGCCCATAAAAATTTCGTGCCCTTGTAAAAATGTCCCAACCTGCCTTCGATATTCTCGCTTATTTAAGTTTTGAATAGGTATTTGATTAATTAATAGAGATCCCACAAAATCCGTATAATTCCCAGTTAACATCCTAAGAAAAATAGATTTTCCTGAACCCTGCGGGCCATGCACACCTACTTTCGATCCTTTTTCTATCGCAAAATTCACATGCTCTAAAAGAGGTTTATCTTCTTCGAATTCAAAAGAAAAATCAATAAAATTAATTTGAATTCCATTGGATAAAGGATGTAAACTTACGCTCTCCTCTTTTTCTAGGGGCGATTCTGTAATTATTGCTAGTTTTTCTAATCCTGTAGCCAAATCATAAAAACTTTCCAAGCTAATAATCAGCTTTTCAACGGCATTAATAACCATGATAATAACGATTTCAACAGCTATAAATTCGCCAACGTTAAGTAGTTGGTTTACCAATAAAACCGCGCCAATAGTTAACATCGCTAAGGTCATGCAAACCTTAAAAAAGATTAAAATTTTATACTGAAAAAGGAGTACATTAAAATGTTTCGTTCGAGCACCTAAATACCCCATGACCTGTAAATCTGTTTTATTTATGGCCAAATCAGGCTCACTAAATTTTATCGATTTTAAAGTCCGAGCCATCTCTCCAAACCATGAGGCCACCGCATACTTATATTTGCTTTCAGTCCAGCTGGTCGTAAGTCCCGGCTTGCTCGTATTGCGTAATACCCACCAAATAATTAGCATCTGTATTACCCCCCAAACAATAAAAAATGGATGGTAAAAAGATAATAAAAGTAAGCCCAATAAAATCTGAATGGAGGCCATGGGCAGATCTAACAAAATCTTCGAAAAACTTTTTTGGACCGTGGCCGTTTCAAAAAAATGATTTGCTTTCTCAGGCAGATAATATGAATCCGATTTTTTCAAATCAAATCGTGGAATCTTAGTTACAAAATCAAACGCGTAATCAGCAAAAATTTGTTGTTGGACCTTTTCAATTAATCGCATTTGATTTATTTGAAGTAGGCCCACAATAAATACCCCCAACACCACTAAAAATATAAGTACATAAATAGAGGTCACCATCGTCGCGCCAAGGACAAAACCCACAATAGCCTGAACGCCAAGAGGTAAACTCAGTTGCACCAAACCCGAAAAAGCTGAAAAAAGGTAAATCCCCCAAACCTCCTTTTTATGAAGTCTTGTTAATTGGCTTATTCGATTTACAGCAGAAAGAAAATCCATCTAGAAATATTTTGAACAAAGATATAATACTTTTTGCTATAATAGTATTACTATTGTGAAAAATATTTAATTTTATTAAATAATAATTTTACTATCGCTATATTTGATTTAAATTTTTAGAATACATGGACTTCCAACTTAGTTTTAAGGTCAACGAACATATCTATTTACGCGATCCTGAATCTTCAGAATTAGGTAAACAAATCGTAAAGAATGCGATTGATTTAATTTATGAATTAGGATTTGAGCATTTTACCTTTAAAAAATTGGCCGCCAAAATGTCCACAACCGAAGCGTCTATCTATCGGTATTTTGAAAATAAACATCGATTGCTGCTCTATATATTAAATTGGTATTGGTCCTACATGGAATTTCTTGTTGATTTTACCATTCAAAATATCCAAGACCCAAAAGAAAAGTTAACTAAGATTATCAATTTGTTTACGAAAAGCTTACCAGAAAGTGTAGGCCAACTAGATTACAATAAATCCTTTTTAAACCAAATTGTCCTATCCGAAAGCAGCAAGGTTTACCTGATAAAAGAAGTGAAGGAAATCAATTCCTTTCAAGTTTTTAAACCTTATAAAGACTTATGTAACAAAATTTCAGAAGTAATGCTAAGTCTAAATCCTTCATATACTTATGCTAGATCCTTAAGTAGCACCTTGATCGAAACAGCACATAGCCAACAATACTTCAGTAAAAATTTGCCTCGATTGACCGATGTTTCCAATGAAAAAGAGGAAGAATTTGTGTTTAATTTTTTGAGCCAATTAGTTTTTAGCGCACTAAAGCCCGTTTAAAAAATTGGATTCCCATTGATCAGGGTAAAAGACATTTCATGAAAAACATGCCTCGCAGCACCAGTTTTAAAAATTCTTAATTTTTAAAACTATACGCTACTAATTAAAATCCCACAAAATAAACTTATTTTATGGTCCAAGAAATTGATTTTTCTATGAAATCTTGGAAGGGTTTATTCTCCCATACCTCTTTTGAATGACCCATCGACGTATATAACATATTCCCCTTACCCACTTTTTTAATCCAAGCAATTGGATGATATTTCCCCATGCCAAAATTCTTATCTTTCATCCATAGCATATTTCCACTCGGTAAAATTTTATCCCCATCAATATATAAAAGGACTTTAGCATCCTTAGGTTGTTCATAAAATACATACCATTCATCCTTGGCATTCCATTCACCCACAAGCCAGGATTTAAAACTAGAATCAGCGCGTGCCTCCACATGAATCTTCGCATTTTGAAATTGAGGATTCAACGGATGATGCGAAAATTTAGCTCCCAATAATGTCTTTTGATACCATTCCCACTTACGATGTGAATCATCCCCAGATCCATGAATACCTAAAAAATTACCCCCATTGGTGATGTATTTTTGAAAAGCCTTTTGTTGTTCGTCGTTCAAAACAGGACCCGTCGAATTATTAAAAATAACTAAATCAAACAAGCTCAATTGCTCCTCATTAAACACGCCACCCGACTCTGTTTCATATAAAAACCATTGATTCTTTTTTGCCATTTCAGTTAAAATTGGACTAGATGCCTCTATAGATTCCCCATGCCTGAAACTCGCTGTTTTAGAAAAAACAAGAATGGCTGGCCGATTTTTTGCTATAAACAAGGTAGGCCTTTCGGTTTCGTAAAAAACTGGAAACCCATTTTTTACTTTATAAATAAATAGCCCACCCAAAATAAAAAAAGCACCCAAAATGCCTAAAATTGACCACCCAATAATTTTAAATACTTTTTTCATTTAATACGTTTTTTCAAATTTACAATTATCTATTAAATTACAAGCTTAGAATACACGAACTAGGCATCTGCCTTTGGATTGATAAAAATGCCATAGAAGCAGCCGATTTAAAAAAAACACTTTCTATGAATTTGATCTCGATTTAGAAAAAGCCGTTCAAAGTTAAATCTAGCTTCAATAGGGAAAACATACCTCGCAGCACCAGCTTTACTAACTTTCTAAAAGTTTTAAAGCTATACGCGACAGACTAAATTACCTCAACATAAACTGATTTCCTTAATCAACTAACTGGTTTTTAATTTAGACTTAACCACATCCGCCGGATATTTTAGAGCCAATTTTCTGATTTCATAACTAAAATCGGCAAAGGTTTCTTCCCATAATTTAGCCTCCTCAGGGCTATATTGGTAAAATCCCTGACCATTGCTTACGCCCTTGCCACCGGATTTTACAATGTCGTCAATTAATTTTGGCACCTCCGTTCCATTATATAAAGTCGCATTTAAATCCTTCATGACATTATGGTAGGCAGGCACCCCGGTTAAATCCATCCAACCAAAAACCCCCACCAATGTCATCCAATACCCCGTATTATTTCGGCAGGCACGATCCACATCTTCCACCGTTGCATACCCATTCTCCACCAAATAAAACGCTTCCCGGTACATCGCATACATTAATCTATTGGCAATAAATCCACGAATGTCCTTGCGCACTAAGGTTGGCTCCTTCCCCCAACCATGCGATAATTCATATAAATATTCTCCCTTCTTAATATCACTTTGGTCCCCACAAATAATTTCTAAAAAGCGCGTGGTATGCGAGGGCTCCGCCCAATGCAAACCAAAAAACCGATCAGGCTTTTGGGTCAATTTCTGTAACATACTAATCGGAATCGCTGAGGTATTTGACGTGAGCAAAGCGTCCTCGGCAATTTCAGCCTCAATCTTTCCATACACAGACCGCTTAATTTCCTCATTTTCTATCGTACACTCGATGACCAATTGGCATAATTTTAATTCCGCATACGCTTCACTAATGATCAAATTTTTCAAATAAAAATCCGCCGTTTCAGTCACTAGCCCTTCTTCCTTCGCCTTAGTTAAATGTTTTCTAATCCGCAATTCCGCCGTTTCCATGTCAATAGAAATTGGCGCAATGGCAACTACGGAATGGCCCGACATCAACAAACATGTGGCGATGCTGCATCCCATCAAGCCTAAACCCACCACGCCCACTTGTATTTTACCTGCTTCCATTATTTATTTTTCTTTCAAGATTTTTTCCACCGCCATCATGATTTCATGCTGCTCATGATTATTCCCCAATCGGTCCATAAAGCCTTCCAAAACCTTTTTTGACTCCGCCGATTTGATGGCCCCAATGCGCTGAACCATGTACAACAAGAATTTTGGCATCTTTGCTTTTTCAGCCATCGCCAAACTTCTCACAGGATCAATCGCAGCTAATGGCTCCGCGGCATACCAGACCATCAATGGAATATTATGATCTAAACGATCTTCGGATTTTTGTGCTAAGGCCTCCACCACATTCCATCTCATTTCAGGACGCAAACGCATCACACCGGACAACATAGCCAATCGGACCTGTGCGCTGGATTCTGTCTTTGCCATGGATTCCAATTTGCTTACAAAAGTAGCCGAAACGACTTTTTTCTCGGTAGCTAATTGGATCGCCCAACTCCGTACATGAGGACTTTCGTGGCCCAATAATTTCTCCAAATCCAATTCCGTTAACCCAC
>CANKVC010000132.1 GCA_947486835.1 Cytophagaceae bacterium
TAACTTAACTAATTATCAAATTAAGATTTGGGATTTGTTGAGATCAAGAAAATATGGATCCAAACATCATAATGAAAAAACCATCCAGGTGGAAAAAGCAGAATTAGCGCCTGATATGAAATCGATTTTTTTGACTATTCCTGCGATTAAGCCGACTTGGGGGATGGAAATAAAATATCAACTCGTGGGTCAGAATGGGAAATCGATCGATGGCCTTGTTCAAAATACCATACATCAATTGGCTAACGCCAAATAATACAATTATAAAACTCAAATACATATGAAACGTATACTCACTTTTTTCACAGTAATTTTTTCCTTAATGACCTTGTCTTTATTCGGTCAAGGACCTAAGGTTTTAGTGGTCACAGCTCACCCAGATGATGAAACAGGTTTCTCGGTGACCATGTTCAAAATCACACATGAAATGAAAGGGACTGTGGACATGGCAGTCATGACCGATGGAGGTGGAGGCTTTGCCGATTCACAATTGGGCGCCCTATACTACAACTTAAACCTAACAGATTCCATCGTAGCCCGCACACATTTGCCGATGCTGAGAAAACAAGAGATTTTGAATGCCGGCAAAATCATGGGGGTTCGCAATATCTATTTTATGGAGCAACCAGACGATTGGTATACGACAGATCCTAAACCTTATATCTCTGGAAAAAATTGGGACATTCCGTATGTTGAAAGAAGAATGGATCGCTTACTGGCCGATCGCGACTATGATTTCGTTATTACCATGCTTCCACACGCGGGTCAGCATGGGCATCATAAAACGTCCGTTTTAATGGCTTTGAGAGCGATTCAAAGGTTTAAAGGCCCTCATAAGCCCATTGTTATTGCTGGTTCGCCTATGAATGCCACAAGCAAACCGATGGAATTCAGCATGTTAGAAGGATATCCGGAGACAAAAATTAAAGCGGATGCGCCTACGTTTACCTTGAATCGTGCATTTCGTTTTAAGGAAAATGATAAGGTAAGTTATAAGATCGTGGCTGATTGGGTGATTTCTGAATATAAATCTCAGGGTGCTATTCAGGAAAATGGAATACACAAAACGGATATGGAAGTATACCGGTATTATGACCTAAATGATCCCAAGGGGATTTCTAAAGTTCAAAAACTTTTTGATGATTTAGCGAAGATTGGATTTGCAGCACCGGTTAAATAATTTTCAATTCAAGGTAATTGGTTTGTAATTATTAATGGATGCGAATAGTTGCTAGATCTAATTAATTTTGGGAAACAATTTATGAACGGGAGAGGTTTATACAGTAATTTGAATGAAAAACTTCTTTTAAAAACAATTATTAACTAAATTTAAAAACAAGTTTTCACCTCAAATGGGGTGTTCAAGAGAATAAACAAAAATTTAAAATAATCGATATGGCTACGTACGAATGTAAATCTTGTAGAATGGCAGTAAATGCTTCTTGTGCAAAATGTGATCAACCTTTAGAAAATGATATGTTGGTTTTGCCAGATGGAAATCAAGTTCAAATTTCTATTTGCCGCTCATGTGAAGGTAAAATCAAATCACCTCAATGTTGTGGGGCCGATATGAGTTGCACGATGTAATTCACATTTTTATTGTTTTTTAATTTGTCGAGGAAGGTTTTTTACCTTCCTCGATTTTTATATTTTAACCAAATTTCTATCAGTTCATAACATGAGAAAATTACTTTGTTTGATTATTATTCACCTATGTATTGGTTTTTCGATAGAATTATTAGCCCAATTGCCTTCACCCAATTTTATTGTGGGAGATGCGCTACCTAGCGCCCCTGAATTAGCTCCTCGTGGCAAATATGCGGTGGGTGTCCGAACGATGGAGGTGGTGAATAAAAATCAGGTGGATGTGCTTAAATCAAAAGCGGGTGTGGATCCATTATATGACCGATCGCTTACGTTGGAAGTTTGGTACCCCGCTGTGATTCCTGCGGGCCAAAAAGCTTTGGAAACGTATAAATCTACATTAGGCCTTTTAAATGACCCTAAGCGACCTTTAATCCCTTATACCTATTTGGGGCGTGCCTTGAGAGATGCGCAACCCGATCGCTCAGAAGGCAAATATCCTTTGGTCATCGTGTCTCATGGATATCCTGGTTCTCGTTTATTGCTTAGTTACCTCACTGAAAATTTGGCATCTAAAGGCTATATAGTGGTGTCGATCGGCCATACGGAATCTACATATTCTGACCGGGCAGCTTTTCAAAGCACCTTATTAAATCGATCTAAGGATGTTTTATTTGTATTGAATCAAATAGCTAGTTTTTCTGGCCAAGGTAGCACACATTTTTTATCAGGAATCGTGGACGTAGAAAATACAGGGATTGTGGGTTATTCGATGGGTGGTTATGGGGTATTAAATGTGGCGGGTGCTGGATATAGCCCAAAAATGGATTCGACTTTTGCTGTACTTTCGGGCGGTAGTCATGCGATTCGGGTTCGTATGGCGGGCCAACCAGAATACCTATCTTCTTTGGATTCTCGAATTAAAGCGGTGGTTGCTTTTGCTCCTTGGGGCATGCAAAGAGGAGCGTGGGATAAAGAAGGATTAAAGGGATTAAAGACTCCCACGTTTTTTGTGGCCGGAAGTTTAGACGATGTCTCTGGCTACGAGGATGGAATCAAAGCGATTTATGATGGAGCGATTAATGCCAATCGGTATTTGTTGACCTACCAAAACGCACGTCATAATGTCGCGCCCAATCCGCCACCTGCGGAAACGCTGGCTGATGGAGTTAGTCCAAGTGAATACAATCATTATTCGGAGCCCTCCTGGAATGAGTACCGTTTAAATAATAATAACCAACATTTTGTGACTGCATTTTTGGGCATTCATTTGAAGAAATTGGATTACATGAAATATTTAGATGTTCAGAAAAATTCCAATGATAAGCTTTGGATGGGCTTTAAACCGAGGTATTCGACTGGTATGGAGCTTTTACACGCGATGCCAAAATAAGGCTAATGTACGATTTGCTATCAGTAAAAAAATCCACCCGTATAGAGGTGGATTTTTAAATTTAGAACAAAGGAGAATTATTTTGAATAGTCAGAGAATGAATCTCGCTGTTTTACCTCTCATTTCAATTTTAGGATTGGTGATAGCGAAATCATCTAAGTTTTCGATGCTTCTATTGCCAATAGTAATTCGAATCACATTTTTTCCAGGTAATAGATCTTGAGCAGTTAAGAGAAAACTAAGCTTTGCGTTTTCATTACCGATCGGCGAATTGACAACTAAATCAGTAAGCCCTTTAACCTTAAAGAAAGAAAATTTAGTGGATGTTGCTAACGACGGGAAGTATATGTTGGCATGAATCAATTTCCCATTCACATAAATCTCAGGAAGATCAAATGGGTTAATGTGATGAACATCCATAGATGCTTGGGCAAAAGCGGCTTCTGTTTTTGCTTCATAATTAAAGGAAAGTACACGAGTCGTCATCGGTTTACGTCCACTATCACCTAAATAAATGGTGTCCGCTGCGGCAGTTAATTTAATGGATGTATATTGAGCAGATAAGTTGATGGTGATACCCATGAGTAACATGGATAAAATAATGAAAGATTTTTTCATGATGATTTTTTAAAAGGTGATTATTTAGAAAGTGTAAATATATCTGAATTTATAAAGGATGTAAATTAAATAAAGGTTAAATAATGTTCCAAAAACGGATAGGGGGACATGATTTCATTTAAACTGCATTGAACAAAACAAATTACACCTAATTGGGTTTTGAAAGTTAATATGCTGAAATTGAAAATATATTTCACAAAATTCACCAATAAATAAACACTTGTACATCAACATAACTCATGAAAAAAGTTAAAAGACTATTTGGATTATCTCTTTATTAAGTGCTCACTACCTATCCATCGCTCAAATATCAAAAGCTCCAATCAAGGATCCAGTCAAACCAGCGGAAGTCGCTGCTGAGAAAAAAGTAGAAAAGAAATCGAAGGACTACGATCAGGTGATTACCAAAGAAGCCAAATCGCAAAAAGGCGTTTTTTCAACACATAAAGTAGGCGATAAGTATTATTTTGAAATACCTAAAAAATACCTTGGAAAGGATATGCTATTGGTTAGTAGAATTTCAAAAATCCCTAATGGATTGGGTGGTGGCTATTTTAATGCGGGTACATCGACCAACGAGCAATTGATTGTTTGGGAAAAATTCCAAGAGAAAATATTAATCAAAGTTAAATCCTATGCGGCAGTGGCTAATGATTCCTTACCCATCAGTATTTCGGTGAAGGCAAATAATTATGAACCGACCTTGTATGCCTTTGATATAGAAACGTATAATAAGGATTCCTCGAATGTGGTGATTGACGTGACTAAATTTTATAGCAGCGACATACCGGCCATGAGCGGTTTGAATGCTTCCTTACGAGAAGCGTATAAAGTGAAAGGCTTAGATCCGAGCCGTAGTTTCATTCACTCCGTGAAGTCATTTCCTTTGAACATTGAAGTGGTTCAGGATTTTACCTATTCGGCGTCTAAACCTTCATCGACTGCCAACACGGAGTCCATCAGTATTCAGATGAATCAATCAATGATTTTATTGCCTGAAAAGCCGATGAAGCCACGTTTATTTGACCAAAGGGTTGGTTGGTTTACCCAAAAACAATACGATTATTCCAGCGAAGAACTTAAGTCGGACCAAAAAACCTTTATCCGTAAATGGCGATTAGAGCCAAAAGACATGGAGGCCTATAAAAGGGGGGAACTCGTAGAACCCATCAAACAAATTGTCTATTATTTAGATCCGGCTACTCCTGAGAAGTTGAGAAAGCATATCAAAAAGGGAGTGGAAAATTGGCAAAAGCCTTTTGAGCAAGCGGGCTTTAAAAATGCCATTATTTGTAAGGATGCCCCTACAAAAGAACAGGATCCCGATTTTTCACCGGAGGATATTCGCTATTCAGTAATTCGTTATGTGGCCAGTACCACAAGAAATGCGATGGGGCCAAGTGTCAGTGATCCTAGAACGGGAGAAATTATTGAATCTGATATTATTTGGTACCACAATCATTTAAGGTCGTACCGCAATCGCTTTTTAGTGGAGACCGCCGCGTCTAATCCCAAAGCCAGAACGCTTGAAACGAGTGAAGAAGATATTGGCGAAATGATGGAAATGGTTATTTCTCACGAAGTTGGTCATGCATTAGGTTTTCCACATAATATGGGGGCCAGTAGTTCGTATGAGGTGGAAGATTATCGAAATGCAGAGTTTACTAAAACGCAGGGTATTTCGGCAACGATCATGGATTATGCTCGGTTTAACTACATCGCTCAGCCAGAAGATAAGGGGGTTCGTTACATTCGAAAAATGGGCCCTTATGATGATTATGCGGTGAATTGGGGGTACAGAATTTTGCCAAATTCTGCAAAACCTGAAGATGAGGTTACCACATTAAATCAATGGATTGAAGCCAAAGCTGGTGATTTAAGATTTCGATTTGGAAATCAAGGAACGACTTTTGACCCAAGTTCACAAACAGAGGATATAGGAAATGATCCCGTTCGAGCAGGAAATTATGCCATGAAAAACTTGAAAGTCGTGGCTAAGAATTTGGCGGATTGGACGAGTAAGAAGACTAATAATTACGATGATTTGATTGAGGTGAATGATGAATTATTGACAGCTTGGTTTCGATATGTAGGGCATGTAGTCACTAGCGTTGGCGGTTATTATGAACGGTATTCGAAACCGAACCAACAAGTGGCTTCCTACATTGTGGTACCTAAAGCGAAACAACAAATGGCCATGAAATGGTTGTTGGACCATGCATTTTCGGACGTAGCTTGGCTGATCAACAAGGAGGTAGTTACGCATCAAATGATGGGCTATAATGAAAAAATTAGGGGTTTACAGGTAACTCATTTAAACGATTTATTGAGTTTTGAAACCTTGGCCCGATTGGATAATAGTGCACATTCTGAGGCTAATTATTATAAATCGGTCGAGTTTTGTAAAGACTTAAGGGAAGGTGTGTGGAGCGAACTTGC
>CANKVC010000133.1 GCA_947486835.1 Cytophagaceae bacterium
ATCTCATAAACAGTATCTACGCCATTTTCCACGTTGGGTTTACTGAAATAATCACCGTCTGAACTGTACGCAGGACGATGAGGGGGCGCCGACAAACATCTAGCTGGAGCATCTAACCAATTAAATCCTCCCTGTTTGTCAATCACCTCTTGCATCATGTAGGCTGTTGCCCCACCCGGCATATCTTCATCGGCAAAAAGCACACGATGCGTTTTTTGAATAGACAAAAGAATTTGGTGATTTCGGTCAAAAGGCAATAAGGTTTGAACATCGATGACCTCCACAGAAATACCCATTTCGGCCAACGTATCAGCCGCTTCCATCACGATCCGACACATGGAACCATATGTAACCACCGTCAAATCACCACCCTCCCTTAAAATTTCAGGGATTCCTAAAGGCACAACAATATCCAATAAATTAGTTGGCATAGGCTCTTTAAGCCGATATCCATTTAAACATTCGATCACCAAACCAGGGTCATCCCCCATTAATAAGGTCCGGTACATACCAGCAGCCTGGGTCATATTTCTAGGTACACAAAAATGCACTCCTCGTAATCCATTGATCAACAAGCCAATAAGGCTACCTGAATGCCAAATCCATAGGGCTACCTGAATGCCAAATACCCTCCAGGCGATGCCCCCTCGTTCTTAAAATCATAGGAGCTTTTTGGCCCCCCACCGTCCGATAATGCAAGCAAGCCCAGTCGTCCGATAATATAGGGAATGGATATAAAATATAGTCTAAGTACTGTATCTCGACAATCGGCTTTAAACCACGCATCGAAGCGCCGACTCCCTGACCCACTAAACTTATTTCTCGAATGCCCGTATCGGTTACTTTTAAGGGACCAAACTTCTCTTGCAATCCAGCAAGCGTTTGATTGACATCTCCGATTTTTCCTACATCCTCTCCCAAAATAAAAACGCGAGGATCTTCTAAAAAATCAGAAAAACTCTGATTTAAAATTTCTCTACCGTCTACTAGTTGGGGTACTTTTTCATACAAAGGTTTCACTTCCTTCACCAACAAAGGCGAATGGACCGATTCACTCAGTTGATGTGAACTAAATCTTCTGCGATTTTTATCTTCCAAATCTGTCAACCACTTCCTCAATAATTTAACCGCAGGTCCTTGATAAAATCGAAATGCTCTTAATGTTTTTCTACCCGCTTTGACCAAATCACTAAAGATTGGATAGGTAACTTGGTTTAATTCCTCTATGATGGGTTCCAGCAAACTAGGTTCATTCGTGGAATCCAATAAATTTTGTGCAATCCTTAAATAACCTTTTCGGTCCACATCCACCGAAGACATATAAGCTGCAAATGCATCCTTTTGATACTTTCTTGCTTCAATAATAGCCGCATCATCGATCGACTTTAGCGTCGATTCATCTGAATAATTATTTTCTAATATCCACTGGCGAAACAATAAATTACAATCTGCCTCATGTTCCCAAGCCAATCGATCCGTAGACTTATACCGCTCATGTGACCCTGAAGCCGAATGCCCTTGAGGTTGAGTACATTCAATGACATGAACCAAGCAAGGAACAAATTCTTCTCTAGCTAATTTAGCCGCACGCACATAAGCGGCCAATAATCCTGGATAATCCCAGGCTTTAACTTCGATGATTTCTAAGCCTTTTCCATCTTCATTTCGCTGAAAACCGGCAAGAGCCTTTGAAATAGATGACTTCGTTGTTTGAAATTCGATCGGCACCGAAATACCATATCCATCATCCCAAACAGAAAAAATGATAGGTACCTGTAAAACACCTGCCGCATTAATGCACTCAAAATACATCCCCTCAGAAGTACTTGCATCACCAATCGTGGTATAACAAACCTCCTGTCCGCCTTTTGAGAAAAGTGTCGAATGCTCTTTTAAATCAGATCGTTCTCGATATAATTTTGACGCATAAGCGATCCCTAAGGCTCTGGGTGTTTGCGCGGCTGTTGATGAAATTCCAGCCACGGAATTAATGCGTGAAGTCTGATCTTTCCATTCTCCATTTTCATCTAACCAACGCGTGGCATGATGATTATTCATTTGTCGGCCCCCAGAATGTGGGTCAAAATTTATATCAGGGTGTCCATATAATTGGGCAAAATATTGAGGCCAAGTTAAGTCCCCAACAGCCACACCGATGGTCTGATCCCGATAATACCCAGAAATATAATCTCCTGATTGCATGGAGCGAGCTAAGGCTATTTGGCATATCTCCTTCCCATCTCCGTAAATGCCAAATTTAGCTCGACCTGTAAAAACTTCTTTCCTAACGAGTAAGCTACATTGCCGACTTATCACGGCGAGCTGATAATCCTCCAGAATCTTTTTGGGATCAAGTTTAATCTCCGACTTAGTAAAAGAATATGAATTCTGGGGAATCAAGGGCATTATTTTATTTAACATGCAAAAATACAACATTTTAGGCATGAGCCAAAAACATAGGTCTGATAAAAAAATACCCTAATTCTTTTGTTGAATCTTCCCTTTGTTTTAGATTTGCCCCACATTATAAAAACAAAAAACCATGAAGAAATTTTTAGGTATTATCGCCATACTATTTGCCGTAGCATTTCAATCAAATGCTCAGGGTATGATTAAATTCAAAGAGACTGCTCACGATTTCAAAAAAATCACCGAAGGAACCCAAGCAACATACAGTTTTGAGTTTACGAATACAGGGAAAGCACCCGTTGTTATTTCAAATGTTCAACCATCATGCGGATGTACCACTCCCGATTGGACTAGAGAACCCATCATGCCAGGTAAAACAGGTAAAGTGACTGCATCTTATAACTCAGCAGGACGTCCAGGAAGTTTTAATAAAACGATTACCGTTGTGAATAATGGGGAAGTTTCTCAAATTATATTGACGATTCAAGGCTCAGTAGAACCTAAAAAATAAATATATTATTTTACAAAAAAAGGAACTCAATTTTTGAGTTCCTTTTTTTATGCGCTTTTCCGAGGAACATTAATCCCGATTCGGTTCCACTTTATTTTTTGCCCCAAGTCCATTAATCCAAGAAGCTATTTTCAACACATCATTAGCCGGTATATGACTCATAGGAGCCATTTCAGTAGCATAATCTGGCCAATTTTGAGGATTGGGCTTATACACTAATGCCAAAATTTGTTGGTCCGAATACTTCCGCTTAGCGATATCTTCATAAGAAGGGCCTATCACCTTTTTGTCTTTTGCGTGGCAAGCTAAGCACGTATGCTTTTTTAATAAGGCCAATGCTTGTGCTTCCGTGACTATTTGTTTTTTGCCATTGACAGCCAATTTTGGTTGCTCTACTACCGCGATAGCTGCTTTTTCAACAACAGGCGCGGAAGATTCATTCATTGCCATTTTATCTCCAGCAGGTATTTGATTCAAAGTATAATAAGCAGTCTCATGCAATAAAGGCTCTCCCTCCTCATTTAAAACACCTTTCAAAATAAACTCATGAATGTAGAATTGCCTAATTCCGTCCATCGAAATACGTACGGTTTTCTTATCTGGAGAAACTGAAATTCCCTTGATCTTCAATTCATTTACATTGATAATCGGACTTCCATATTGATGGTGGTATTGATAAATATAAGACCTCAACGCATAAGAAGCCGCGTTCTTCACGGATTTTACATCAACGGGCTGAGTAAATGAAATCTCAAATCCATCTGATTTAGCATGAATTTTATTAATCTCAAAAGGCGTTAATCCATTCCAAACTAATCTTTGAAGTCCAAAATTATCTTTCCCCGTAGATCCCCAACCCCTTGAAGTCATACCCACAAACATACTTCCGTCCAAGCCAAAGCGCTCACGCAAAATTCCCGACTGAAATCCCTCACGGTAGTTGATGCAAAATCCTTGGTAAACGCCATTCACCTTTTCCATGAACACACGCATCACCTTAGATTGTCCTTGGTCTGCGACAAAATACTGCCCAGGGAAAGGACTGAATTTTCCTTTAGTCGTATCTTGAATAATATCGGATGTTGAAATTCCCATGATCGCATGTGGAAACCAAACCGCAGGCAATTTCAAGTTTTTTACTTTTTTAGCTGCCTCAAACATCGGCTGGCTATTATCAGGAATTTCCTCCAATGTCAATTTAAATGGACTATTAGGTTCTTTAGCCCATTTGATTCCCCCAGGATTACCTGCAAAATCACCTTTGGCCAAATGTGTAATTCGACCTGAACCAACCCAATCTCCTTGGTTTTCACCGTAGAAAATATCGCCTTCGTCATTAATGCTGTAACCCGCGGGGGAACGCAAGCCTGCCGACTGTGGTTCTAGTGATCCATC
The DNA here is from genome assembly GCA_947486835.1 of Cytophagaceae bacterium. Lineage (GTDB taxonomy): Bacteria > Bacteroidota > Bacteroidia > Cytophagales > Spirosomataceae > Aquirufa. The sequence continues at coordinate 4,316 of CANKVC010000133.1, forward strand.
GGGTTTTATCTTGACTAACCAACCGCGCCATTTGGCAAATTTTCCTTCCCCAAAGCCAATCCAGGCTAAATTGAGTGTCACCAACATATCCCCGTTTTTATCAAAAACAGGTCCGTAGGTGTACTCATGATAATTACCAGATAATTCGAATTGGTAAATCGGCTCATATAAATCGGCCACCCCATCACGATTAGTATCTGTAATTTTTGTCAATTCCCCACGCTGAGAGCAGTAAAAGACACCATCCTTGTACGCTAAGCCTAAAATCTCATGCAAGCCACTGGCAAATCTTCTAAAATTAGTTTGGTGGCTATCCTTTTGATAAGGATTTTCAACAATCCATATTTCCCCTCTCCGAGTACTTACAGCCAATCGGCCATCAGGCATAGTTGCCAAACCTCCTACTTCTAAATAAAGGTCTTGAGGAATAGGTAAGGTTTTTATTTCATAAAAATCTTGCTCTGTTTTAGGAGCGGGCTTTTGCCCAAAAGCTCCTACAGAAATGGCTAATAATAAAATGCTTAATTTTAATTTCATGATCTTATATGGGTTACCAAATCAATTGATATGTAAAACTATTTCCTTGCAAAGGAACTCTCACTTGCTTTCCTGGGGCTTGTGTATTCAAAATAACGGCAGGTGCTCCAGCCCATTGAACATAATATCCCATCCCTTGTAATGCCAAAAGGCCTGCATTAATTTCCACGACATCCGGACTATTTCCAACTACCACTTCAATATTGGATTTTTGTGCGCTTGTACCAATCACATTGATGGTCCTAAGCCAACCAGTCCCATTTTCATTCGGGTTTATGTGATCCTCAACCTTCAAAGAAGCTGCGGGCCAATCGTACATATACACCGGTCTGCCATGTAATATCTTATATCCTTTGTAAACCAATTTAGTGGCGTCAACGGAATCGGGTTGGGCTTGACTACTTAAAACCAAAGGAAATTTACCATCCATGACCACATTTAATCCCATCGGCTCAGCTGTTTGAGGCTCGCCTCGATCCAGCCACATTTGTGTCGCATTCAAAAATTTACCTTTCCAAGTTTGCAATAAAGCTCCTTGTTTCAAATCATAGGAATAGGACAGCCCTGAAGGATCCCCCATATGTATCACGTGCGTCTTTTTCTTTCCTTGGTGAAAAGTGAAGGATCTTTGATATACTGGCTCTGAATTTGCTTTCACCTCAATCAATCCTTTAGGTTCAGGGTCAGGCAACGAAGTACGTACGTGCAAAGGGACAATTTGAGCTCCAATTCTTTTGACAAAAACACCTAAAGCCTTGGGGCCCCAACTAAAATCTTTCACATGTATCAGCTCAAATTTATGCTTACCAGCCATTAAATTAGCCGTGGATAAAACGTCATCTGTATACCAGTGGGCACCTGAATTGTATTCTTTTCCGTCAATTTTCAAAACACCAGATCCTGTCCAATTGGTCTGAAATGAATAATTATCCGTTTCAGGAATTTCCAAATCCCCAACATAATGAATTAAATAATCATTGCGCGCTTTGATCACTTTTTGGGTCAAAGCAGCTAAATTTCCTTTAAGCAATGGGACAGCTTGTCCAATCACTGGCTCAGGGAATTTTCCTTCATAGTATTGATAGGATATGTTGCTTAATTTGGCGCTGGGCTTATCATACGTCTCATAGCGTATATTTTTAAAAGCTACCGGCCCATGATCTCCTTGAA
>CANKVC010000134.1 GCA_947486835.1 Cytophagaceae bacterium
AATTTACACATGACTAAAATAATTGAGACCCAAAATATTTCCAAACGCTACGTAATGGGCGAAGAGGTAATCGATGCGTTAAAGAACATCAATATCTCCGTCAACAAAGGCGAATATGTGGCTTTTATGGGACCCTCAGGCTCTGGTAAATCAACTCTCATGAATATTGTAGGCTGTTTAGATACGCCTAGCACCGGAAAATATATTCTTAATGGACAGGATGTTTCTGAAATGTCGGAAAATGAGTTAGCCGCCGTAAGAAATAAAGAAATTGGATTTGTTTTTCAAACGTTCAATTTACTTCCCCGTCAATCCGCTCTTGAAAATGTAGCTCTTCCATTAATTTATGCTGGATATTCTAAAGCGAGAAGAACTGAAATTGCGATGGAAACTTTACGTGGAGTAGGTTTAGATAATCGTGCACTGCATAAGCCCAACGAACTTTCGGGGGGTCAAAGGCAACGTGTGGCAGTGGCGCGCGCCCTCGTAAACGAACCCTCTATTTTATTAGCGGATGAACCCACAGGTAACTTAGATTCAAAAACTTCCTATGAAATCATGGACCTTTTTGACCAATTACATAAAAAAGGTAATACCATCGTCATGGTGACGCACGAGGATGACATCGCTCAATATGCACACCGCATTATTCGACTACGCGATGGTTTAATCGAGTCAGATACCATCAACACCAATGTTAGGAAAGTAGAGAAAGGGTAATAATCAGTCTATTGATTATTTATTTTAATGATCAGTTTTAAATATTTTTAAAACTCAATATCCATGTATTTTTATTGATTAGAATTATAATTTATTCACTTTTATGTGAATAAATTTCATATCTTTGACGTAAATAAAATGATCATTGTTTTTGATAAAATTGAATTGAAAGAAATTTATGAACAGGGCTATTCAGAAAATAGAAAATTTTGGTTTCAACCTGAGGTCATTAAACAATATATAAAAATCATTAATATTTTGCTGGCGATTGAAAAAATTGAAGAACTATATCAAATCAAAAGCCTTCATTTTAAAAAATTACTCGGTTCTAAATTTGCTCTTCAATCCATAAGGATAAATAATAAGTACCGACTCGAATGCATTATTAGTTATGATATTTACGTTTTAGTTGGCAAAATTTTATCCATCAGTAACCATTATAAATCATGAAAAATAAACCTGAATTAAAGCCTTTCTTTTCAACTCATCCCGGCGAACTTCTATTAGATGAAATGAAAGAGCGAAAGATATCTCAAATTAAAATTGCAACCCAAACGGGAGTTAAAGCTTCATTTTTAAATGAGATTATCAAAGGCAAACGAAGTATCCACGCACACTTTGCCATATCATTAGAAAAAGCCTTAGGCATCCCTGCAGAATATTGGCTAAGACTACAAATGAACTATGATTTAAATATGGCTAGGGAAGCCATAAGCCTAAATTAAATAACTAAACTGTCAGGAACTAATTAAACAAAAAAAGCTGTTCATTTCTGAACAGCTTTTTTATGTATAAAAATCTCAAACCTATTTTTTCTTCTCTTTTACACGAGCCGCTTTTCCTTGCTTACCTCTCATGTAGTATAAACGAGCACGACGAACTTTACCATGACGAGTCACTTCGATCTTGTCAACATTTGGAGACAAGATTGGAAAAATACGCTCCACTCCAATTCCATTTGAAATCTTACGAACGGTAAATGTTTCTCCAGCACCTGAATTCTTGCGCTGAATAACTAATCCTTGGAATACCTGGATACGCTCCTTGTTTCCTTCACGAATTTTTACGTGTACATTAACTGTATCGCCAGCTCCAAACTCTGGATGCTCCGCTCTACGTGGTGCACTTTCTGCTTCAACAAACTTAATTAATTCACTCATCTTTCTTAAATTTTGGATGATTATCAGCGCTTAGCGGTCCAATTGTACATAAGCCGAGCTGATTCGGGTTGCAAAGATAGAAAAATAAAATCTTTATTGAAAAGAATGATTAAAAATAATCCTAAAATTTATTTTAATCCCTTGATACTTTTCACGAATCCCACAATTTCCTCTCGTAGATTTTTAGCATTCCCAAGAAGTTTTACAAATGCACTTCCTATGATTGCTCCTGACGCACCATTTGAAGCCTTCAAAAAGCTCTCTCGGTCGGAGATTCCAAAGCCAACAAGCCTCGGATTTTTTAATTTCATGCCATCAATCCGTTTGAAATAAGCTTCTTGATCCGATGAAATACCCGTTTTAGCACCCGTAGTACTAGCAGACGACACCATGTAAATAAATCCTTCACTAATGGAATCGATTTGCTTTATCCGCTCATCTGATGTTTGAGGGGTAATTAAAAAGATATTTAATAAGCCGTATTGCTCAAAAATCGTTTGATAACTTTGCTGATATTCGGCCAAAGGCAAATCGGGTAAAATCAATCCATCAACACCCACTTCCTGGCATTTTTGACAAAAACGCTCCACTCCATATTGCAATACGGGATTTATATAACCCATCAGTAAAACAGGAACCGAAATGCTTTGGCGCATATTTTTAAGTTGATCAAACAAATGTGCAACCGACATTCCTTGATCTAAAGAAACTTGGTTCGATTGTTGGATCGTCTCCCCATCGGCTATCGGATCGGAATAGGGCATCCCAATTTCAATAATATCAACTCCGCCTTCTTGCAATGCATTTAAAACAAGCATGGTATCTCCAAAATTAGGATATCCCGCCGTCGCATATACATTTAAAATAGGCTCCTGAGTTGAATTAAATAATGTTGATATACGATTCATATTACTGGTTCAATTTTAATTTTTCTTGGTATGTCGCCAAATCCTTATCTCCTCTTCCTGATAAATTTACAACGGAAACCTCATCAGGTTTTGCTCCTAATTTCCCAAAAACCGCAAGCGCATGCGCCGTTTCCAATGCAGGGATAATTCCCTCAAGCATCGAGCATTCTAGGGCAGCCTCCAAAGCTTCATCATCTGTAATATCAAAAAACTTCGCTCGGCCAGAAGTTGCCAAATGAGCATGCAAAGGCCCAATTCCTGGATAATCCAAACCGGCCGAAATCGAATAGGGCTCAATCACTTGGCCATCTTCCGTTTGCATCAATAAGCTTTTGGATCCATGCAAAACACCTGGTTTTCCCAAAAAAGTAGTTGCGGCAGAATGCCCACTCGATACTCCTTGGCCTGCCGCCTCCGCAGCAATTAAAGCCGTTCGCGGTTCATCCAAATAATGATAAAATGCTCCAGCGGCATTTGAACCACCTCCTACACAAGCCAATATATAATCTGGATAGTCGCGCCCCTCTTTCTCTTGTAATTGCCATTTGATTTCTTCCGAAATAACGGATTGAAATTTGGCAACCATATCAGGATAAGGATGCGGCCCCACCACAGAACCAATAATATAATGTGTATCAACCGGATGATTAATCCAATGACGCATCGCTTCGTTAGTCGCGTCTTTCAAAGTCTTTGACCCAGATTGCGCGGCCACGACAGTAGCCCCGAGCATTTTCATTCGAGCCACATTAGGCGCTTGGCGCTCAATATCAATAGCTCCCATGTAAATGATACATTCCATGCCCATCAAAGCACAAACCGTGGCAGTTGCCACTCCATGCTGCCCCGCACCCGTTTCTGCCACTATTTTATTTTTGCCTAAGCGCTTAGCCATCAAAATCTGACCAATGGTATTGTTGACTTTATGAGCCCCCGTATGACACAAATCCTCCCGCTTCAAATAAATTTTTGTGTTGTATTTAGCCGACAATCGCTCCGCCTTAAACAAGGGGGTCGGTCGGCCCACAAAATCCTTCAACAAGAAATGAAATTCCTTTTGAAAGCTAGGTTCCATCATGTATTCCAAATAATGCAGACGCAATTCCTCTACATTGGGATACAACATTTCAGGGATAAAAGCACCCCCAAAATCACCATAATAACCCTTTTCACTGACATGAAAAGATATTCCTGCATCGATCATCTTTCAATTATTTTTGAAATATTTTTAACTTTTTCTATATCCTTAACTCCTGGCAATGACTCTAATTTACTATTAAAATCAAGCGCGTAGATTGGAAATTGCGCCGACAAAGATATCGCTTCTTCCACATTTTCCTCCCCTAATCCCCCTGCCAATATAAATGGGATTGACTTTTTATATGCCTGCAGCATTGTCCAATCAAAAGCAATTCCCGTTCCACCCACCTGTTCCCCCTTTTTCGTATCCAATAAAAATAAATCCGGCTCCCCCTCACAGGCCAACAAATCATTTTCCGAACTCACGGAAATAGCCTTGATCACCTTCAGTCCCAAAGACTTTAATTTTAATATATCATTAGCCGATTCCTGACCATGCAACTGGACCCATTCAAAACCAGCCCTTTTTGCCAAATCAGCCATTTTCTCTACGGATGCGTCAACAAAAACCCCTACGGCCTTCGTGTTTTTTGGCAATGCTGGAATTTTAAAACCATCCCCCACAAACCTGGGTGATTTTGAGGCCCAAATAAATCCCATAAAGTCGGGCTCAAATGCGGCAACATCCTCAATATTCCCTAAATCTCGCATGCCACAAACCTTCCACTTCATCTTTCCTATTTTAAAAATTCAGTTAAAGCTTCCCCAGGATTCGTCGTTTTCATAAAACTTTCGCCAATCAAAAACCCGCGATATCCATATGTTTTTAAATCCTTTATAATCTCTGCACTCGAAATACAACTTTCAGAAACTTTCACAAATTGAGCCGGAATTTTATCCGCCAATACCTTTGAAGCCTCCACGTTTTGTTCCGAAAAATTCTTCAAATTTCGATTGTTTACGCCCACAACCGAAATGTAATCCCCCACGCTCCGATCTAATTCTTCTTGGTCATGTACCTCTAACAAAGTCTCCATGCCTAAAGAACGCGCTAAGGTTCCTAATGTTTTAACTTCAGAAGGACTTAATGCGGCGGCTATCAACAAAACAACATCCGCACCCATCGATTTAGCCTCAATAATTTGATACTCGTCGATCATAAAATCCTTACGCAGCAAAGGCGTTCCAGGATTCGTCTTTCTCGCTAATTCAAAATCTGCATAAGTGCCGCCAAAAAAATGCTCATCCGTCAGTACCGATAAACAAGCAGCACCAGCCTCCACATATCCCCTCGTCACCTCATCCACTCCCATTCGATCATTTATAATTCCTTTGGATGGCGACTTGCGTTTAAATTCAGCAATTATTCCCGTAGATGCAGGAGCAATTAATGACATCGACAAGGAATGACAAGAACGCGCAAAATACCCCTGCTTCTCTAAATCAGTCACAGATTTAGCCTTTTTGCTTGCCGCAACCTCCTCCCTTTTCTTCGCAATAATTTGATCTAAAATGCTCATTTTTTTTCCTAACTCACGACGCAATTATCACATCGCTATATTTGTTTTTGTAGAGACGCGATACCTCGCGTCTATTTTATCCGTCTATTTAATCCATAATAAATTTCTTGAACGCCTGAAAAGCTCTACCACTTTCCAGCGATTCCTTCGCCATTAAATACCCATCTTGAAAGCTTGCCGACTTTTCAGCCACCCATAATGCGGCACCTGCGTTAGCCAAAACTGCTTGGGTTTGGGCAAGCGTTCCCTCTCTTTGTAAAATCTTATATAGCATTTTAGCTGATTCCTCGACATTTGCGCCCCCATGCAATTCCGATTGCTGTACCAATGAACAGCCTAAATCGGACGGTTGATACACTTTTTCCCCAGCATGAGTCGTCAAACGAAATGAAGACGTTAATGAAATCTCGTCATATCCATCTTCAGAATAAACAATTCCATATTTATTTTGGCTTTCTTTAAAATAGCCAGCATATAAATCAAAAGCTGAAGGTGCATAGACCCCGGTCAATTGCTTATTGACACGCGCAGGGTTCAACAAAGGTCCCAATAAATTAAAAAAGGTTTTCATCCCCAACTCCTTACGAA
>CANKVC010000135.1 GCA_947486835.1 Cytophagaceae bacterium
AAAGCTCATTTTGCGTTGATACGGAAACGACTAGTCTGTCAGTTGTGGAAGCAGAGCTTGTAGGAATGTCTTTTTCCTACCGAAAGGCAGAAGCATTTTATGTACCCTTTCCTGAAAATAAGGAAGAATGCCAAAAGCAAGTTGACCTATTCAAGGAAATATTCGCCAATGAAGCCATCCAAAAAGTGGCACAAAATATCAAATATGATATGAGTGTATTGGCCAATTATGGCATCGAAATCAAAGGAGATATCTATGATACAATGTTGGCTCATTACCTAATCGAGCCCGAAAAACGTCATAATATGGATGCGATGGCCATGTCCTATTTAAACTACGAACCGATGTCGATCGAAAGTTTAATAGGAAAAAAAGGGGTCAAGCAAGGAAATATGAGAGATGCCGATGTCATGGCTGTTAAAGAATATGCCGCTGAGGATGCCGACATTACCCTCCAATTAAAACCCATTTTAGACCAAAAACTATTGTCAAACCCTAAGGCCATAACGCTTTTGCAGGAGGTTGAAATGCCCTTATCTCGTGTTTTATCATCGATTGAAAGAGAGGGCGTTAATTTAGATATACCATTTTTGAAAGAGATGTCTAAAGTGTTGGAGGTAGATTCCAAGGTAGTCCAACAAAAAATTTATGAAGCGGCGGGACAAGAATTTAACATCGCATCACCAAAGCAATTGGGAGAGATCTTATTTGAAAAATTAAAATTAGATCCGAAAGCGAAAAAAACGAAAACGGGTCAATATATGACCGGCGAAGAAATTCTTTCTAAAATGGAATCTGAGCATGCCATCGCTTCCCTCATTTTAGATTTCCGTGAACTTCAAAAATTAAAGTCGACCTACGTGGATGCCCTACCCGAATTAATTTCAAGCAAAACGGGTCGGATTCATACGTCATTTATGCAGGCGGTTACGGCCACTGGAAGGTTATCTTCTAAGGATCCCAACTTACAAAATATCCCTATCAGAACGGTTAGGGGACGTGAAATCAGAAAAGCATTTATTCCTAGAAATGAAGAATACCAGATTTTATCAGCAGATTATTCGCAGATAGAATTACGAATTATGGCTGCTTTTTCTAAAGATGACTCGATGCTCGAAGCATTTAATAATGGACTAGATGTACATAAAGCTACGGCGGCGAAAGTTTTCCATGTTCCTTTGGAAGAGGTTAACTCCGATATGCGGAGAAAAGCTAAGACGGTTAATTTTGGAATTATTTATGGGGTTTCGGCCTTTGGGTTGGCGGGCCAATTAGCTATTTCGAGAACGGAAGCAAAAGAAATTATCGACCAATATTTTGTCGAATTTCCTAAAGTAAAAACCTATATGGACACCTGTGTTCATACGGCACAGGAATTAGGGTATGTGGAAACGGTCTTGGGTAGACGCAGATATTTACGTGATATCATGTCGGCTAATATGAATGAAAGGGGATTTGCTGAGCGAAATGCGATCAATGCTCCCATCCAAGGTTCGGCCGCAGATATGATCAAAGTCGCCATGATCCAGATTCAAAGTTTCTTAGAGAAAGAAAAATTGAAGTCCAAAATGATATTAACTGTGCATGACGAATTGGTTTTTGATGCACATATTCCTGAAATTAATTACCTTCGTGACAAAATAAATGACATTATGTGTCATGCACTAGATTTGGGCGTGGTGATGGAAACGGGAATTGGTGTAGGGGCCAACTGGCTTGAAGCCCATTAAAAAGAGATTGTTTTGAGAATATCAGTTGCACTTTGTACCCTTAATGGGGAGAAATTCCTAAGAACTCAATTGGCAAGTTTGGTCGACCAAACCATGCAAATCGATGAACTTGTTGTCTTTGACGAAGGTTCAACGGACAAAACCATGGAAATCTTATTGCAATATAAGGATCGGTTGCCCATGCAAATTCATCAAAATGCAACTCGTTTAGGGACCTACCGTAATTTTGAAAAAGCCATTTCGACTTGTACTGGAGATTATATTTTTCCAGCAGACCAAGATGATTTCTGGGACAGTCAAAAAATAGAACGAATTGTCACGTATTTAAATCAAAGACCTGAAATCGATGTGGCATTCACGGATGCGGTTTTGGTGGATGAATTTGGCCAAATATCAGGCAAAAAACTTTGGTCTACTTTTCGGTTCAGGGAAAAACAACAAAATGAATGGAAAGCGGGAAAATCCCTAGAAATATTATTAGATGGGAATCGGGTAACCGGTTGCACTATGTGTTTAAGGAAATCATTTTTTGCTAAAATATCTCCATTCCCTTCCAATATGCCAAGCTATTTTTTACATGATGCGTGGATGGGAATTGCCGCATCGTTAGAAAATAAAATTTCATTTATACCAGCTTCCTACGTACAATATCGCCAGCATTCTGAACAGCAAGTGGGTGTCTTAGGATTCCAAGGAACACCTCCAACACTTTGGGAAAGGATGAAAAGACCTCATACTGAAAAAGTAGGTCCCTATCAAAAGAGATTAGATTACTTAAGTCAGTTGAAAATTGCCATTGCCGAAAAATTTCCAAATCAATCCTTCGAGCCTTTGGATACCAAAATTGAATATTTTAATCGAAGGGCAAACCTTCCACAAGCTCGTTGGCAAAGACTAAAAAAGACCTTATTAAACCTAATTTCAGGTAATTACCACAGATTTAAGGATATCGACTCTGGGCCAGGCGCTCCCTACCTAATGTTTTTAGGAGATCTTATTGAGTAATTAATCGTTGAACCGCTTGGTGATATCGCCATAGGAATCAATTCTACGATCCCTGAAAAACGGCCATGTTTTACGGTAATATTCACTGGAATCTACATCAACAGCCACAATGGCTACTTCTTCTTGATCGTGAGATGCTTGGAAAATGACACGGCCAAAAGCGTTGGAAACAAAACTTCCACCCCAAAATTGCTGGCCATGCTCCACCCCTACTCGGTTGACAGAAACCACTGGAATTCCATTAGCCACACTATGCGATCGTTGAATCGTCTGCCAAGCCTGATATTGTTCACGGTTTATTTCGTTGTTCTTTTCCTCCAAATCCCACCCAATCGCCGTGGGGTAAACTAAAACTTCTGCACCTTTCAATGCGGTTAAGCGGGCCGCCTCAGGATACCATTGATCCCAACAAATGAGCACACCTATTTTGGCATATTGCGTGTCAAACACTAAATACCCTAGGTCGCCCGGTGTAAAATAATATTTCTCATAATATCCAGGATCATCTGGAATGTGCATTTTCCGATATTTTCCAAGGAATTGGCCATCTGCGTCAATCACCGCTGTGGTGTTATGAAAAATACCCGCTGCTCTTTTTTCGAACATGGATGCCACGATCACCACCCCTAGCTCTTTCGCTAAATCTCCCAATTGATTCGTTAATGGACCGGGGATCGCTTCCGCTAAATCAAAAAAGGAAGGATTTTCTTCATAACAAAAATAGACCGACTGAAATAATTCTTGAAGGCAAATAATTTGGGCTCCCTTCGATGCCGCCTCACGAATCGCTGAAAATGTTTTTTCTGTATTTTTTGACTGATCTTCGTCGCAGGATAATTGGATTAAGGCAAATGATACATTTTTCATAAAGATGCTGCAGCGCTTATAATGGGTTCCAAAGATATTTTATTCATACAATCAAAATGATAAAGAGGGCAGAAATTAGTCCCCTGAGTCGTGCAAGGCCGACAAGCCAACTCCTCATTTGAAATAGATATAAATTCAGTTTGATAGGGATACATGCCAAAATCAATATGAGTACTCCCCCAAATAACAAATATTTTCTTTTTCAAGGCGGCAGCTATATGCATCATCGACGAATCATGCGTGATGACAAACTCTGCCTGACGCATCAGACTTGCTGATTGCGCGATGGTCGTTTTATTACAATAATCAATTACTTTTTCAGGAAACAAGGTCGATAATCGATAACCATAATGGGCATCCCATTCATCACCGATCAACACAATTTGCGCATTTATTTGATCACATAACTCGATCATTTTGGGATAAGAAAGCACCTTAGTAATATGTTGGCCACCGATGGCATAAACGATGTATTTACCCTTAACACCAATATCGGCAGGATTAAGTTCTTGGTTCTTAGGTATGAAAAAATCTAAACCTTGTTGATCATTCACAATTCCTAAGGATTTCAAAGAGTCAAAATTCCGATCCACTAAGTGATTCTTAGGTATGTTATTGATTTTCTTTTTAACGAGTAATTTTCGTTCAGCCGTAAACTTATCAATTTGAAAAGGCCATTTAAATAAAAGCGCAGATAATAGATGTGAACGAAGATTTTTATGAAGGTCAACAATGGCATCAAAACCAATTTTACGCAGTTTATTCGCTAATTTCCAAATACTTCCGTCGTAGGCATGTACCGCAAAAACATACGGATTTCCGTCCCACAATTGGACATTTTGCGCCTTCGTTACGACATGAATTTCAGCTTCAGGATAGGTAGATTTCAATGCACGCACGATTGGAGTCGTTAAGATTATATCTCCAATGGATGAAAATCGAATGCACAGAATTTTTTTCATGAACTTTATTTGATACAAAATTAAGAAAAATCTATTCTAAGCCTCAAACTTTCATTCTTTTCGGTAAATTGCGTACTAATTTGATTGATTGAATGGAAAATAAAAAGACCGACACAGCCTCAGCTTTAAAAGATATTATTTCGCATGCCAAAGAATATGGATTTGTTTTCCCGTCCTCAGAGATCTATGATGGACTTCAAGCGGTTTACGATTATGGCCAAAACGGTGTTGAATTAAAGAATAATTTAAAAACAGTTTGGTGGAAAGCGATGACCATGTTGCAAGACAACGTGGTAGGGATTGATGCTTCCATCTTTATGCATCCATTAACTTGGAAAGCTTCTGGACATGTGGATTCGTTCAACGATCCCATGATTGACAATAGAGATTCCAAAAAAAGATACCGTGCAGATACTTTGTTAGAAGAAAGATCGGCGCTTTTGGAAGATCAAGGGAAGGCTGACGAGGCCAAAGCTTTGATGCAAAGTATGGCAAAATGCTTAGATGCGGGTGATTTAGAGGGGGTACGCCAACTCATCATCGATCAAAATATTACATGCCCCGTTTCTAATACGTCTAATTGGACTGAAGTCAGACAATTCAACTTGATGTTTTCAACCCAAGTGGGTGCAGTTTCTGAAGATGCTAGCTTGATTTATTTAAGGCCTGAGACGGCTCAAGGCATATTTGTAAACTTCCTAAATGTCCAAAAAACGGGCCGAATGAAGATCCCTTTTGGGATTGCTCAGATAGGAAAAGCATTCCGTAATGAGATCGTTGCACGAAATTTTATATTTAGAATGCGTGAGTTTGAGCAAATGGAAATGCAATTTTTTGTTCGCCCAGGCACTGAAATGGATTGGTACGCGACTTGGAAAGAAACGCGTATGAAATTTCATCAGGCAATCGGTTTGCCCGCTGACTCTTTAAAATTCCACGACCATGATAAATTGGCCCATTACGCCAACGCAGCCGTCGACATTGAATACAAATTTCCATTTGGATTTAAGGAAATGGAGGGTATCCATTCTAGAACTGATTTTGATTTAAAAAGCCATCAGGAACTTTCTAAAAAGAAACAGCAATATTTTGATCCAGAAATCAACGAAAATTACATCCCTTATGTGGTAGAGACATCTGTAGGGGCTGATCGCTTATTTTTAGCGATCCTTTGCAACGCCTACACCGAAGAAACGGTGGGGGAAGGTGAACAAGAAAAACAACGTGTATATTTGAATTTCCATCCGGCCATAGCCCCAGTCAAAGTAGCGGTGTTGCCATTGGTTAAAAAAGATGGACTCGCTGAAAAAGCGCAAGAAATAGTTAATCAGATTAAATTTGCCTTTAATACCACGTATGATGAGGGCGGCGCCATAGGCAAGCGTTAT
>CANKVC010000136.1 GCA_947486835.1 Cytophagaceae bacterium
AAATCTTTACGATTCCTTAACCCCGGACGAAAAGCAAATATTTAATTTGGAACTTCAAAAGTTTTTGATGACCGAAGTAGGCAGATTAGGATCTGACTATGAGGCGATTAAAAATCAACAAGTGTCAGCTAAATAGAAAAAATGGTACAAACAGATCAAAATACGGATTCGAATTCGAATGACAAAGATTCTCAAACTGGGAATCTTTTGTCTTTCTTGAGACCTAAAAATTGGAAAATCAATTTATTGGCTTCAAAGGATCCTACATGGAAATTGGATAAATCCATGCAGAAATCGCATGAGATTCAGTTAAAGGCAAAGTTTATTTCTCGGGATCTTTCTTGGCTTAAGTTTGATGAGCGTGTGTTAGACCAAGCGCGAGATAAGTCGAAGTCCCTTTTTGATCGTTTAAAATTTTTAGCCATTACAGCTTCTAATTTGGATGAGTTTTTTACCATTCGGATTGGTTCTTTATATAATTACATTGATTTTGGGAAGGAGCGAACGGATTATTCAGGTTTGCGAGAAGTTCCGTTTAAGCAAATGCTTATTTCATCGGCTCAGGAATTTAGTCAGGAAAAACATCGATTATTTGTGGATGAGATCCTTCCATTATTTCCAGAAAATGGGTTGCTTTTAGCTACTTATGCTGATTTGTCCTCGGCAGAACAGATGGAGGTAGAAACCTATTTTAATCGGACGATATATCCGATGTTGACCCCAATGGTTTTTGACCATACACATACGTTTCCAAGTTTGTTGGCGAAGACCTTGATTTTCGGGGTTGTAACGATTGGTGGGCCAGAGAAAAAAGGGGGTAAGGGGAAATCTGAACGTGATCGTAAAATATCTTTTGTTCAAATCCCACTTAATTTAGCTCGGTTTTATGTGATAGAGCGGGAGGATAAAATTGTGTTTTTGCCGATTGAAGAATTGATACGCCAACAATTACAAGTCCTTTACCGAAATGTAGAAATAGAATCCATGACCCTTTTTAGGATTACTCGAAATGGGGATTTTGATTTAGTGGAGCATGAGGATACGGAAACCGATTTTGTTGACGAGATAAAAAAGAAAATTAAAGACCGTCGCCTAGGCCGAGTTACGCGTGTTGAGGTGGAGCAGGAACATTCTGAATTTTTGCTCGGAGAGATGTTGAAACGCTGGTCTTTAGAAAAGTCAGATATCTTTGTTAAGACTGCGATTTTAGACTTTACTTCTTTTTGGCAGATATTAAAGCATTCGGAATTTAAAGGACAAATGGCTGTAAACCCGCCTGTTGTACCCCCATTAGGTTTAAAGTCCATTCAAATTGGCGATATTTTTGAGACCATGAAGCGTGGGGATATCCTATTGCATCATCCCTACAATAATTTTGAGCCGGTTATACAGCTATTAGAACAAGCGGCAGATGATCCCCATGTGTTGGCGATTAAAATTACCTTATACCGTATTTCAAAAAATTCGAGAATTGCGAGTGCCTTATTGCGTGCAGCTGAACAAGGCAAACACGTTTCGGTTCTCTTTGAAGTGAAGGCGCGTTTTGATGAAGAGAATAATATTCGTGAGGCTACGAGGCTTCAAAAAGCGGGTTGCTTTGTGATTTATGGGATACCTGGTCTGAAGACGCATACCAAATTATTGCAAGTGATTCGGAATGAGGGTACGCATGTGATGAGTTATGCTCATTTATCTTCTGGAAATTACAATGAGGATACGGCTAAATTATATACGGATTTAGGTTTATTGACGACGGATATTCGAATTACTCAAGATATCGCTGAGTTCTTCAATGTAATTACGGGGCATTCAATGCCTACGCATTACGAACATTTAATTACGGCTCCTCGTGACATGCGAAATCGTTTGATTGAGATGATTGAGCATGAGGTCGACAATCATAAGGCTGGATTACCTGCAGGAATTTGTTGGAAAATCAACTCTTTGCAAGATACGCTCACCATGGAAGCGCTTTATAAAGCTTCTAAGGCTGGGGTTCCTGTTTTGTTAATTGTTCGTGGAATTTGTTGCTTAAGACCACAAAGACCAGGTTTATCGGAGAATATTTACATCAAATCCATTGTGGGTAATTATTTGGAGCACACCCGGATTTTTTATTTCCATAATAATGCAGATCCAAAAGTTTATGGTGGTTCCGCAGATGTCATGGTGCGAAGTTTTGATCGACGAATCGAATCTTTATTTGAGTTGGTTAATTCGCGGGCAAAAAACTTGGCCATAACCATTTTAAATTGGAATTTGCGTGACACGGTTAACTCCTATGAGATGCAAGAAGATGGAAATTACTGGAAGGTGGAAAGCGATGAGCCCTTTAATATTCATCAAGAATTTTATCATTTAAAAGAGGACGATTTAGTGGACTTGGTTCCATTTGAGAATTATACATTAAATTTAGAAACTAAGGAATAAAAAATACACCAACGAAATTGATATAGATGGAACGATTTACTGGCCTTTTGGGCATTGTGCTGATTTTAGGAGTTGCTTTTTTAATGTCGAATAATCGCAAAGCCATTAATTATCGAACCGTGGGGGTGGGTTTATTATTGCAAGTTCTATTAGCTGTCTTTATTCTTAAGACCGCAGTGGGGCAATCTCTTTTTCAGTGGCTTGGTGATAGTATCAATACGCTGTTGGGCCAAGCGGATAAAGGTGCACTTTTTGTTTTTGGCTCGCTCGTTGATCGTGATTTAATGACGAAGGCCTTTGGTCCTGGCAATGATTATATTTTCTTTTTCAAAGTAGTTCCCACCATCATTTTTGTGGCCGTGTTAGTGAACATGTTTTATCATTTGGGTATTTTACAACGCATTGTTTCGACCATGGGAAAAGGAGTTCATTGGTTGATGGGCGTGAGTGGTGCGGAGGCCTTATCAAATGTGGCATCCACTTTTGTAGGACAGGTGGAGGCTCAAATCATGATTAAACCTTATTTAAAAAATATGACCAAATCGGAGTTAATGGCTTCCATGACAGGTTCTTTTGCTTGTATCGCAGGTGGAGTTATGGCTGTTTATATATCCTTAGGCGTCCCAGCGGCGTATTTGTTGGCCGCCAGTTTAATGGCTGCTCCAGGAGCTTTAGTCATTTCAAAAATCATATTCCCGGAAACGGAAAAGTCGGAAACGGAGGGTGAGGTAAAACTTTCCATTGAAAAAACACATGCTAATTTGGTAGATGCGATTGCAGCCGGAGCGAGTGAAGGGTTAAAAGTAGGCTTAAATGTGATCGCTATGCTGATTGGTTTTATCGCTTTAATTGCTTTGGTGGATTTAGGCTTGGGCCAATTGGGTGGATTAATCAATATGCCTACTTTATCGATGAATTTAATTTTGGGAAAGGTATTTTCAGTTTTTGCATTTGCCATGGGGGTTCCGGCCGTCGACATTGAGGTGGCAGGTGCTTTAATGGGCAAGAAAATGGTTGTCAATGAGTTTGTGGCTTATTTGGATATGGTTAAAATCAAGGATACGTTAAGCCCCAAAACCATTGCCATTACCAGTTTTGCGCTGTGTGGCTTCGCTAATTTTTCTTCGGTCGCCATTCAAATTGGTGGAATAGGGGAGTTGGCCCCAACTCGCCGGTCCGATTTAGCCAAATTAGGGTTTAAAGCCTTAATTGCTGGAACCTTAGCTTCTTATTTATCTGCCACATTAGCTGGTTTACTCTTGTAATATGCGCATTGATCCCGAAACCGTTGAGCGAATTAAGCAAGCGGCTGCGGTGGCAGACGTCATCGGGGACTATGTGACCGTTAAAAAAAAGGGGGCTAATTATTGGGCTTGTTGCCCCTTTCATGGAGAAAAAACTCCTTCTTTTTCTATCTCGCCGAGCAAAGGAATTTATAAGTGTTTTGGTTGTGGCAAAGCAGGTGATTCAGTTCGTTTTGTCATGGATATTGAAGGCCTAGGTTATGGGGAAGCCCTGAGGCATTTGGCAAAAAAATATGGCATTGACATCCAAGAAGAGGAGATGACCGATGATCAGATTTTGCGTCAAAATGAACGGGAGAGTTTGTTCATCATGCTAGATTATGCCAAAGAATTTTTCAAAAAACAATTATACGATACGGAAGAAGGGAAGTCTATTGCCCTCCCTTATTTTAAAGAAAGAGGTTTTTCAGATTCAACGTTACAAGCGTTTGATTTAGGCTATAGTCCAGAGGCTTGGGATGCTTTATTGAAATCTGCGCTAAAGCAAGGATTCTCTCAAGAGATTATTGAGAAGGCGGGTTTGGTGACACAGAAAAATGAGGAGGGTAAAGTATATGACCGATTTAGAAATCGGGTTATTTTCCCTATTCATAATGTTTCGGGTAAAATAATTGCTTTTGGTGCGCGTATTTTAAGAAATGATGCAAAGTCTAGCCAGGCAAAATACCTCAATTCCCCTGAGACGGAGGTCTACCATAAATCATCGAGTCTTTATGGAATACATCAAGCTAAAAACGAATTAAGGAGGTTGGACGTTTGCTACTTGGTTGAGGGATATACCGATGTGATTTCTTTGCATCAGGCGGGCATAAAAAATGTGGTTGCTTCTTCAGGTACTTCCTTGACCATTGAACAAATAAAATTAATTGGGCGCTTTACCCAACATATTACCGTTCTGTATGATGGGGATTCTGCTGGGATAAAAGCCGCATTAAGAGGAATGGACCTTATTTTGGAAGAGGGTTTGCAAGTTAATTTAGTCGTTTTCCCGGAAGGTCAAGATCCTGATAGTTATGTTCGAAAAATTGGCTCAGAGGCTTTTGTTGAGTACATCAAAAAAGAATCTAAAGACATTATTTCATTTCAGGCCAATTTATTTTTGCAAGAGGCCGGTGATGATCCGTTTAAAAGATCTGAATTGATTAAGGAAATGGTGCTGAGCATTTCTAAGATTCCTGATGCTATTCAGCGCAGTCTTTTTATTCAGAAAACATCATCTTTAATGCGCTTGGAAGAAGATGTGTTGTTGGCCGAAATGAATAAAATTCATTTAAAGAATTTAAAGCAAAGAGGAGGGGGCAATTCGCCAACAGGTACTTCACCCATTTCGAGCCAAGCGTATACGGAAGTCCAAAATTTGATTGAGCCTGTTTCAGAAACGGGTGTTGAATCCTATCAAAATTTAGCTTTTTATCAAGAATCGGAATGCATTCGTTTGTTGGTCAATTTCGGTCACCTGGAAATAAATCCAGAAAAAGCGCCAGGTGTTTCTGTTACGCAGTATTTATTGGAGGAATTAGATGGGGTTTTATTCCAAATGCCTTTGTTTAATAAGTTGATGGACATATGTAAAACGGAATTTAAAAATAGCAATAGCCTAAAACCTGAATTTTATTTACATCACACCGACGAAGAAATCCAACGATTTGCTATTGATTGCTCATCAGAGAAGCATAATTTATCGTCCACTTGGAAAGATCGCCATGAAATTAAAGTGACGAATGAGGCTGAAATGCTAGAAGATTTAGCTTATAAAAATGTGCTGAGATTACGTAAAGTGTACAATGATCAACGATTGCAAGAATCATTGGACTTGATGGCTAATTTCCAAGGCGATCCCAATGACATGAATGATTTACTGGTCAATTTCATCCGGCTTAAAGAAGTTCAAAAAAATATATCTCAAGAATTAGGAACCGTCATTGAAAAATAAGCTAATTTTGCTCGATTGATAATCCCATGAAAAAAATACTTACACTTATATTAATAGGTCTAGTCCCCTCACTTGGTTTAGGTCAAGGTTGTATAGCAGTACGTCACATGAGTTGCGCCGTAGGATCTGGACCCAATTCAAACACATTAATGTCTCCAGGTCAATGGCAAGTTTCCTTAGGGATGCGCAGCCTTCATTCGTATAAACATTTCGTAGGCACTGAATATCAGCCACAAAGGGAAACCGAGGG
>CANKVC010000137.1 GCA_947486835.1 Cytophagaceae bacterium
CTTCCACAGGAAGCTCAGTGGGCTCCTGTAAATGATATTTTATTCTTAGACATCAATGCAGACGGCCTTGAGGATCTTATAACGGTGGGAAATGATTACGGAATTGAATCTTTTACAGGTCAATACGACGCATCCTATGGTAGCGTGCTTTTGAATATTGGGAAAGGACATTTCAAAAATATCCCATCCAATAAATCTGGATTATGGATACTGGGGGATGCAAAATCAATCATTCCTATCAATAGTAAGGGAAAAAACAAAAAGTTAATCATAGCCAGAAATAATCAAGAATTACAATTTTTTTCGATCAAAAAATAGAGACTCTTTATTTCGGAATTCTAAATTTTATCTAGTAAAATAATTTGATTAAACTTGACCTGAAATACCATGCAAACCTTCAATTTTGAAAATAAAATGAGACTATTAATCAAACCATTTTTAATCCTACTTATTTTCATAAACCCAATTTGTGTTTACTCACAAGTTCGACCATTAGAAAAGGCTAAGCAGCAAAAAGAATATTTTGTTCCTGTGATCGATGGGGATTATGTCCACATCTATGATCCTCAAGGGGATGTATTCACAGGTCCGGACACAAAAGATTTAAAGGCAGGTGAAAATTATCCATTATGGCAGCCCAACGATCATTGTTTTATAAAAGGGCCAGATAAACGCTGGCATTCCTTCGGGATCACACACCCAGCTTCAGCTCCGGGTCAATCCCGTCATCAAGGCGAATTTGCCTCTTTCCATGCGGTATCTAACGCAAAAACGTTTGCAAGCTCATTTAGGCAGAATTCATGGATTGATAAGCCCAAAGTGCTTACTCCAGCCCAGCGTCCCGGAGAGGGTAATTCCAACCATGCCCCCACAATTGTCAAACAAAATGAACTTTTCAAAATGATCTATGGACCTATCCCCTTTCGAATGGCCGTCTCAAAGGATTTATTTGACTGGAAGCCGCAAGGCCCTATTCAGATCAATGAAAAGTATGGCCGCGATCCAAGCTTAATGGTCTGGAAGGATACGTACTATTTAGTTTATTGTTCTGGGAACGTTGTCAAGGCTTCAACATCTAAAGACTTGAAGAACTGGACAGAACCGGTAGAAATTTACAAAGGGGACGTTGAATCATTCCAATGCGAGTCACCCACAATTATACCATATGGTGGTAAATTTTATCTTTTCTGGTGCCTTTGGGACACCGCAAACAAAAATGGTAACGGATATGATGAGCGTTCATTTGTATATGGTTCTGAGGATCCCCTTGATTTCCATAAGAGCCCTTTACTTACAGAACTAGTTACTCATGCACCTGAAATATTTCAAGGTGAGAATAAACAGTGGTATATCTCGAGTGCTCAATATCCTAACAGGGGGATAAATGTCGCCCGATTATCCTGGAAATGAATTCAATGATTAATTTAATTTGACCCACATGAAATTTAGAATTGCTTTCATTTTAATTGCTTTTTTTACCCAATTAAATCTAGGGATTTGTCAGCGCGCGGATATAAAAGATGCTGCTCAATTTGGGAGTCATTTACCTGATGACCTGAAAAAGCCGGAGGCGAATAGATTCACCAAAGTGGTGTTGGCCAAGGATCTCGATGAGCCCATGCAAATGGAGATTTTGCAAGATGGTCGGGTACTTTTTGCCGAGAGAAAAGGTAGACTTAAAGTTTATGACCCGACGACTAAACAGGTTCATATAATTGCCGAAATTCCCGTTCGGCACACATTTGATGGGATTAGCGCTGGCGGGACAAACGAATCAGAAGATGGTATTCAGGGGGTCTTATTAGATCCAAATTTTACGCAAAACCATTGGATCTATTTATATTATTCCCCTCTAAAGGGCGCGCCCAGAAATGTATTATCCCGCTTTGAGTGGAATGGTGGCATGTTAAATAAGGAATCAGAAAAAATATTGCTAGAAATTCTAGTTGACCCATCTGTTTGTTGCCATATTGGCGGAGGAATGGCATTTGAAACGAAGGGAAATCTTCTTCTTGCTACCGGGGAAAATGGACAGACCAGTGGTGGATTTTCAACGATTGATGAACGCCCCGGACATAGCAATGCCGATGCACAAAAATCATCCGCTAATACAAATGATCTTCGGGGAAAAATCATTCGCATTCATCCAGAACCGAATGGCACATATACGATTCCAGAGGGAAATCTTTTCGCGGTAGGCACCCCTGAAACCCGTCCAGAAATTTATGTCATGGGAGTTAGAAACCCATGGCGACTCAGTGTCGACAGCAAAACCAGTTGGCTGTACTGGGGCGAAGTGGGTCCAAATGGCTCCACCGATCTTGAGGAACGAGGTCCCAGAGCATACGATGAATTTAACCAGGCACGAAAAGCTGGAAATTTTGGATATCCTTATTTTGTTGGAGATAATAAAGCGTATCGACGCTATGACTTTGCGTCAGGAAAATCAGGGGATAAGTTTGATGCGAATCATCCTGTCAATCATTCTCCAAATAATACCGGCTTAGTTAATCTGCCACCAGCGCAGCCAGCGTTCATCTGGTATCCATACGCTGTTTCCGATACATTCCCCAAATTAGGTAGCGGAGGCATGAGTGCCGTTGGCGGACCCATTTACCGTCGAGCTAATTTCCAAAAGGCCAAGCGGCCATTCCCAAGCTACTACGAAGGAAAATGGTTTATAACGGATTGGGTTCGAGGCTGGATCATGGTGGTCACCATGGATGAAAATGGGAACTATGCCTCCATGGAGCGGTTCTTGCCCGAGGTAAAACAATATGGAGATATCGACATGGACTTTGGCCCGAATGGCGACTTGTATGTGCTAGAATATGGCATAAACGTTTTTAAAGGCAGTCCTGAATCCCAGCTAGTTAAAATTGAATATAATAGCGGTAACCGCGCGCCCATTGTACAGGCATCTGCAAATAAAACCGCTGGGGCAGTTCCGCTAAAAGTTCAGTTATCTGCCGATGGTTCTAAAGATGATGATTTGGATCCCATTACCTATGAATGGAAAATAACATTCCAAGGCAAAGAAATACAAGCTTTTAAACAGGCCAATCCGACTATGACATTTACAAAGCCAGGTATTTATAAAGTTGCGCTACAGGTTAGGGACGCCCATGGGGCAAAAAACAGAAAGTATTTGGAAATAATCGCAGGAAACGAACCTCCTTTAGTCAAATTTGATTTTAAAGGGGCAAACAAAAGTTTCTATTCCCCAGGTAAAACGATTAATTACGCCATACATGTTAGCGATAAGGAAGATGGAAGTCTCAGTAACAATCAAATTAATCCTTCTCAAGTATCGGTGAGTATTGATTATCCAGAAGGATTTAATCTTTCTGAAATTCAACAAATGCGATGGGACAGTAACATACCCATGAAGTCCGTATTGGCTAACCAACTAATTAATAAAAGTGATTGTCAGTCTTGTCATTCTGTTCTATTAAAATCCATGGGTCCCTCCTATTCAGAAATAGCAAAAAGATATCAGGGCGATGTTAGTGCACAAAATCGATTAGCAAAAAAAATCATTGCTGGTGGCAATGGCTCCTGGGGAGATTTTATGATGCCAGCCCATCCTGCACTGTCAGAAACGGATGCAAATACCATTGTAAAGTACATTTTAACCATTGGAGAACAAATTAAGGCTAAATCCTTGCCATTGACAGGAGCCTATAAAACAGATGCTCCTGAGGGCGAAAAAGATAAAGGTTTCTTTGTCTTTAGAGCGGCTTACACGGACAAGGGAACTAAATTAGCTTCTGCACAAACTTCAGAAGATAAAATAATTTTGCGAAATTCTTTAGTTCCTATATCGCGGGTCGATCAATACAAGGGCGTTGAATTTAATCGGCAAATTTTCTTGGACAAATCAGATGTTACAGCCACAGCTTCTGGTTCCTTTTTGGGGCTTAACCAAATTGACCTAACGGGCATAAAACAAGTTGAGTTTACCGCATCATCAATTTCAAGTACGAGCAACCATTCAGGATGGAGCATTGAAATCCGGATTGATTCTCCTACGGGTAAATTAATAGGCCAAACGTCAAATATTTTGTCTGAAAGTTATTATTTAAACCGGAAAGGGGAAAGAGTTAATGCGGTTCTTGGCCCAATTAATGAGGTGCATGATGTCTATTTTGTATTTGCAAATAAAGAATCAAAGGATAAAAAAGAGCAAATCAAAGTGAAGGATATTAAATTTATTTGGTGATCATTCAAGGTCTAATTAGTCTTAATAAGGCCATGAATGATTATCTGAAAACCACTAATAATATTGAATTAGGAGAAAACTTCTCAGCAAAAGTGTATGCTGGCAAAGTCGATTTAATCATCGATTCTGACTTAAAAGAACTCAAAAATAAAAGTAAACCTATTTAGATTTAAAAAAATGAAACAATGCCAACCAGGAATTAACCGACGTAATTTTCTAAAAATCACTTCGATATCGCCCTTCGTTTTTGGAGCAAATTCAAATCATATTGCGTCTCCGCAATCTATGCTAGCGCCCGTTCGCAAAATCACAAAAGGCTCAAAATTTCATTGGTTTGGGTATTATGATAAACTGCAGTTTGACCCAACAAGTCGATATGTTTTAGGCATGCAAGTTGATTTTGAACATCGTTCACCTACAGCAGATGATATCATCAAAATTGGGATCATCGACTTGCAAGAGGGGGATCGTTGGACTGAAATTGGCACAAGTAATGCGTGGGGTTGGCAACAAGGTTGCATGTTGCAATGGATTCCGAAATCAAATTCCGAAATTATTTGGAATGACCGAATTGATAATCAATTTGTCAGCCATGTCTATAATATAAAAACAGGACGTACAAGGACGCTGCCTAAAGCGATATATACCATTAGCCCGAATGGGAAATGGGCTATTGGCACCGAGTTTTCTCGTATACAAGATCTTCGTCCTGGGTATGGCTATGCAGGCATTCCTGATTCATATGCAGATGAGAAAACTCCCAAAGACATAGGATTATATAAAATGGACCTTAAAACGGGTAAAAGTAAAATGCTTTTTTCCATTGCCGATATTGCTCAAATTCCAAATAAAGGGCAATCCGTTGGAGATCAGTGGCATTGGTTCAATCACCTATTGGTTAGTCCAGATTCAAAGCGATTTTTGTTCCTAAACCGATGGAGGGCTAAAAAAGATGAGCGTCAAAAAATGGCAATAGGAGGTTTTGTTACAAGAATGTTTACATGTGATTCCAATGGCAAAGACCTCTTTTGCATAGACCCTTCAGGCTTCAGTTCTCACTTTGTGTGGAAGAATGATAGTAAACAAGTATGTGTTTATACCAAACCTGAAGGACAAGAAAATGGATTTTATGAAATTGAAGATAAAACAGGGAAATATAAAAGAATTGGGAAAGAAAAAATGCCAGTAAATGGTCATCAGACCTATTTACCTGTAGGGAACAAAATGGATTGGATTCTAAATGATAATTATCCTAATAGAGATCGATTGCAAACACTCTATTTATATCATATTCCGACCGATAAACGAATCGACTTAGGTCAATTTCGTTCACCCATCGAATATACAGGTGAATGGCGCTGTGACTTGCATCCCCGATTTAGTCCAGATGGCAAGAAAGTGGTCATTGACTCAACTCATGAAGGCGATGGAAGACAAATGTATTTGATCGATATTGAAAATTTGATTTAATAATTAATTCAAAAAAACATGAAAAAAAGATGTTTATTGATCCTTTTAGTTGGGTCCTTTCTATTGGTTTCTTCGGGAAATGTAATGAGTCAATCTGCATCCAAGACATCCTTTAATTTATCGCAGTTTAAGCCAAATGCAAATGGGAAATCAGATGATGCGCCTGCATTTCAGAAACTTTTTGAAGCGGTTTCTAAGGTCGGCGGAGGAACGGTAACGATTC
>CANKVC010000138.1 GCA_947486835.1 Cytophagaceae bacterium
TGATCGCGTAACATTTGCAAAACTTCCTCGGTTCCATTGATAATTTCAGCGATTACTTCCCCAGGAATCAAATTTTTATTTCGCCCAATGGTGGACGAAAGTAGCATTTGGTCCGTCGCTCCCACACAGATCAAATCATCTGTATTCATCACCACCGCATCCTGTGCAATGCCGCGCCAAACCGAAATATCTCCTGTTTCTTTCCAATACAAATAGGCCAAAGAGGACTTTGTTCCCGCGCCATCCGCATGCATAATGTTGCAATACGCTGGATCGCCGCCCAAAATATCGGGTGAAATTTTACAAAAAGCGCCTGGAAAAACTCCCTTGTCTAAATTGGCAATCGCCCGATGAACATCTTCTTTTGAGGCAGAAACCCCTCGTTGCATATAGCGATCAGACGACATAATTTATGAAATTTTTAATTGAGCAAACTCTTTGGCAAAATAGGTTAAAATCACTTGGGCGCCTGCTCGTTTGATGGACAATAAACATTCCAGCATGGCCTTTTCGCCATCAATCCAACCTTGTTGGGCCGCCGCTTTTACCATGGCATATTCCCCTGAAACATTATAAGCGGCAATGGGTAAATGCGAATTTTCTCTTAACAAAGCGATGATATCCAAATAAGCCAAAGCAGGTTTGACCATTAAAAAATCGGCCCCCTCTGATTCATCTAATTCCAATTCGATTAATGCTTCTCGGCGATTAGCCGGATTCATTTGATACGTTTTTTTATCGCCAAATTTAGGCGCAGACTCAAGTGCATCCCGAAAAGGGCCATAAAAAGCAGAGGCATATTTAGCTGTATAAGCCATTATGCCCACATGTGAGAAGCCCGCGTCGTCTAATGACTCGCGTAAATATCCGATGCGGCCATCCATCATGTCTGAGGGGCCGATCAATTTAGAACCTGCTTGTGCTTGGGCAATCGCCATTTTAGCTAAAACAGGTAATGTTTCATCATTTAAAATTTGGCCTCCTTGAACGATTCCATCGTGCCCATCTGAACTGTATGGGTCCATCGCAACATCCGTTAAGAGACTGATTTCAGGAAATCTTTTGCTTACCTCATAAATGCTCTCTAAATAAAGAGACCCTTTTTTATAGCTTTCTGTAGCCATAGAGTCTTTTTTAGACTCTGCTACTTGAGGGAATAAGGCGAACGATTGAATGCCTAAATTGACACATGATTCGATTTCCTTTAGTAATAAATCCGTTGAGTAGCGATAAATGCCAGGCATGGATTTGATTTCGGTGCTCACATTTTTCCCCTCCATGACGAATAAAGGAAACAACATGTCCTTCACGGAAAGTCTAGTTTCCTCGACCATGGAACGAATTACAGCACTTGAACGATTTCTACGGGGCCTTTGTAACATCGAAATTTAATTAGAAAACAAAGGTACAAATTATAATTTTATTGCGATAATTTGTTCTGAATCTCGTTCAATTTGGCCTGCAATTCACTGACCACCTTTACATATTCGGCAAACTCTTTCCGAGTAACAAAACCATATTCTTGGAACTTTGATTCTTCTTCCCAATTTGGTGTTTCTGAACTGTTTCTAACCTGAAAAAAATCAGATAATTCAAATTCCAAAATTTCGGCGATTTTCATCATTCTAGACAAGGAAGGGTCGGTGATTCCTCGTTCAATTTTCGAATACGCCGACATGGTGATGCCTAATTGCATAGACACATAGTCTTGGGTATAATCCTTGGCATTTCTAATTTTCCGAATTCGAGCGGCGAAGTCTTTCATTTTACAAAATTCTAAAACTATTAGAAAATTGGTAGCGCCCTCATTCGACATAATATATACTTACAAGAAAATAAGTAAACTTATATTTCAATTGTTGTACACAAACTCAAATAAGGAGCCTAAAAAGAAATATTAATTCCTGAAAATTGAATCTGCTAACGAAAAAAAACTAGGAAATTTTGTTGAGCTGAAGTCCGACCGTAGGATCTTCCGATAAATCTAATCCTGAATTTCTTAAAATTGCGGCCAATGGATCCAATAAATCCTCCGATCCGAAGACCCAAACATTCCAAAATTCGGTTAACGGTGCTTCATATACTTCTTCGGCTATCCTAAAAAAATCGCTTTGTTCATATCCTTTTTTCAGATTGCCAAAGTGATTATTCATTTTTTGCATTACTTCTCGAATGGACTTAGTGCCCCTAAATTTTTGTTGGATTAATAAGTCTAATCCTAGGGCAACAATCGCCCCTTTAAAATAAATGGAAACGCGCTTTCCAGGGGTGGAAGAGCCGTAGCCGTCGAGCCATAAATCCATCGAACTCTGGGTGAGCGACTGAACCGAATAACGGTCTCGGTCAAAATGTAATTTCAAATTCCCCAAGAGTAAATTCAAATATTCCTCTTCTTGAATGACGCCTGAGGCTTTTAAAAACCAATCTCCCAAATAGGTGGTCACACCTTCCACAATCCAGGCCGTTTCAAAATAGGTAATTTCGCCATACCGATAAGGCAATAATGGTTTTGGCCTTATGGTGGCAATATTCCAAACATGAAAAAATTCATGCGAAGCTAGGCCAATTAAATCATCGTAACATGCTCGGTCCTCTGGGCCCATGACCATCATGGTGGATTTAGTATGTTCCACTCCGTGATAAAAAGGTTCAGGGCAAATCCAATGTAAAAAATGATATTTCTTGACCGGTAATTCCCCCATCCAGGCACATTGATAAGCAACAATTTTTTGATACGCGTCGATCAATTGTTCCGTAAAAACAGTGGATGGACCTATGCCCTGAATAAAAAATTGGGCCCCTGCTTCCTTCCACGAAAATGAAAAGATTTGTGCCGCCGCAAGAAAAGAGGAATCTACTAATTCCCGATAGGTTCGCGCCTGAAACGTATCATTTTTAAATGTCAAAGAGGTCGCAAATTGCCAATGACCCGGAAAATTTATCGTCACCTCGCATCTCTGATTTTCAAAACCTTGGGGACAAACAAGGCAATTGACAAAATTAATGTACAACATGTCCGCATTTGCCACCGAACCTCCCGCGTCTCGCTGAACGGCAAAATAGGTGTATTCCAACTTAATAGGAGCGATTTCCGTACAATTTAATACCCAAACAGAAGATTCAATCTTGTCTATGGAAAGTTGTTGATCTCCTTGGAAGGATTTTATCTCCGGTATATTTTTAGCAAAGTTTTGTACTTGATATCGCCCCGGTCGCCAAATAGGCAATCCTATTTTCAAACTCCCCAATTTCTTAGGTTGGAACTCACAGCTTATTTGGAGCCAATTTTCTTTGTGGACGGATATACTATATTTCATGCCATGACTTCTTGCAAAATTTCCCAAGACCTAAGTTCTCCAAAGGACTCCATATGCAGCCGATAAAAATACAAAAGTCCGGACAAATATTCCTTTCGCTGCGCCCTAGAAATTATAAATGATTCGCCATAATTGGCCATGACAAGGTCGCTCAATAATGTAGCATCAATGCCATTTGCCCCCGAGAATTGAGACTGTTTTAATTGGTCTATCAACTCCTCCGTACTCCCGGGTGCAAAGCCTAAAAATGAGGCCAAATTCCAAAGAAATTGTATATGAAAATTTTCATAATTCCCTTGGGCGCCATCCAAAAATTGGAACGAGTCTTCTAGAAAATCATACAAAGGGAAATTCGCTTCCTCTTCTTTTAAAACTTTGCCTAATATCTCACTTAAAAATAAAGCAATGCTTGATTTGCCTACATCAAAAGGAATTTGGCGATAAGGAAAATAGCATTTTGCTTCTGAAATTCGGTGAAGCCCTCGGCCAGGTTTGTGAAAAACTTCCAGGTCTAATAGGGTCAAGGGTTGGAACAGCGCCATTTTATGCTTCGCCTTGGCCGACCGTACCCCATTTTCTATATAGGATGCGATGCCGAATTCGGCGGTATAAATAGTCACCAACAACGATGTTTCTCGGTACTTTAAATTATGTAGAACAAGTCCCTTAGTCTTGGTTTGCATCGTCCATATCTAATCCCAACTCCATAGTTAGTTTTTGCATGATTGCGTCGACAGAATCTTCCGGATTAAAGCGTATGGGCTCTCTAAATTCTACCGTTAAATTCGTATTCCGCTTTTTCATCAGCAAGCCTTTTTTATCAAAGGCCCTTCTAAATCCATTAATTCGCACAGGTACGACCAATGGATTTTCACCCTTAATTAAATGAGCCGTCCCTTTTCTCAGGGGCGCAAAAGCGCGTGTGGTTCCTTGGGGAAAACTAACCACCCAGCCGAATTTTAAGCCTTTTCCTATTTTGGATACCGCCTCTAAATCCACTTCGCGTTTTACATCTTCTCCTTTTGCCCTCCAAGAACGATTGACTAAAATAGCACCCGCTTGCGCAAATATTTTTGGCAACAAGCCATCCTCTTTCATCGTCTCAGCCGCTGCGACATAAAATAAATTAGACCTTGGGGCCAATAAATAAATGGGGTAATTGATGGAATTTTTAATGCCCCATTTGACCGAAAAAAAGATATGATACAAACAAATCACATCCATAAAATAGGTCTGGTGATTGGGCAAAAAGAGGATCCCATTTTCGGGAAGTTCGTCCAAATATTCCGTTCCCTTGATAATGGTCTTATTATAAAAACGCAAACGGCTATAGGTCAAAAACCCCATAACGATCATGGTGATGCGCTTAAATACAATGGGGTTGCCGAAAGGGTCCCTTTCGCCTATACCCAGCGTATCCATAAATTGAAATAATCTTGTCAGTTTGGATGCCATAATAATGGATTAAAATCCGCCTTGTTTTGTTTTCGGTTTTGTCGACTTAGGTGCTTCTTTAACAGGGGCTTGCTTTTTGGCATTCACTGCTTTTTTCGTTACGCTTGTTTGTCTGTAATACAACAAAAACCGTTTCAAAAAGGTCTCTTTTTCGTCTGCCGCAGCTTCCACTACTCGCACAATATCCTTGTCTTTTTTATCTACTTTTTCATTTTTAACCGCTTCACGAATAGCCGCCAAAAATTGATTGTCAGAAGAAAACACCCCTAGTTCGCCATTAAAGTACGCAAAATAATACCAAAGATCTTCGGATAATTCCCAATACCCATAAAACTCTTCCTTGTTTGGCTTCTTTATAACCTCCATGTATCCTTTAATCGTACTGTTAATGTCCACAGGTCCCACATTAACTAAGGGCAATCCGCCCAGGCTATAAAATGAGCTTGTATTCGCCGACCAGGCCCAATGTACTTTCGAAAAGTTTATATTTTTGGCAAATTCGGGAGACACTTTGTCTAGGGCCAAATGTGCCTGATCCATTTTCGTCCGAATAGGATCAACCAATGGTTTTTTCAATAAAAACTCCACTCTTTTTAGGTATTCATCGCGATCCTCCGGCTCATCGGCCGAAGTAGAAATATAGCCTTCATCCAAATTATATTTAACAATCCGATCTCCCATTACTTTTAAAACGGTGGCCGGAATGGGGTATTGGATGCTTAGCCAAGCCTCTATTCTTGGGCTCAAAGTATCGGTAGACAAATTAATTTTACCAAAAGACTTAATTCCTTCGTTGCCCGTAAACAACTGAACAGGGCCATTGGCTTCCATTCTTTTCTGATCAATAAATAGCCTCAATTCGCTCGATTTACCTTTGATTTCATATGATTCTTTCCCTTCATTCACTTCCCCCTCAGCAGAAAAAAGCACGGGGTCTAATTCATCTGAAAAAGGTCCTAAAAAAGTGGGATACAATTTATTATCGGCATTAATAAAAATTCCTGCCGTAACGGGTCTGCCCGCTTCATCTCGCAGATTGGCATCTAAACGTAAATTGGCCGATTCGCCTTTCGCATTTTCAAAGGGAATCCAAGCTGAACGGAAGTTTTTCAACCCAATCAAAGGCCGAATAAAGCCTTT
>CANKVC010000139.1 GCA_947486835.1 Cytophagaceae bacterium
TCAAATTGCGATTCCTTCATGGGCTTTAGGCACAGGTGGTACACGATTTGGGCGGTTTTCAGCGGGAGGTGAGCCTAGAAATTTAGAGGAAAAAATTGCCGATGTTGGTTTGTTGCACTCGTTAAATAAATCTTCAGGTGCCATCTCATTGCATATTCCATGGGATATCCCATCAGATCCTAAGGCGACTATGACCTTGGCTGCTCAGCATGGCTTAGCCTTTGACGCAGTGAATTCAAATACGTTTCAGGACCAATCGGGCCAAGCGCTTTCTTATAAATTTGGCTCCTTGCAACACGTTTCGAAAGCGACGCGTAAGCAAGCCATCGATCACAATATTGAAGTTATTAAGCACGGAGTGAGTTTGGGTTCTAAATCCTTAACGGTTTGGTTGTCCGACGGGTCTTGTTTTCCTGGCCAATTGAACTTCCGAAAAACATATCAAAGAACGGTTGAGAGTTTAGAAGAGATTTATGCGGCATTGCCTTCCGATTGGAAATTATATTTAGAATATAAAGCGTATGAGCCTAATTTCTATTCGACGACCGTTGGCGACTGGGGTGCATCCTACTCCATGGTGAATAAATTAGGTCCGAAAGCGTATACTTTAGTAGACTTAGGTCACCATTTGCCCAACGCAAACATTGAGCAAATTGTATCAATCTTGTTAATGGAAGGCAAATTAGGTGGATTCCATTTCAATGATTCCAAATATGGAGATGACGATTTAACCGCTGGATCCATTAAGCCATATCAGTTGTTTCTGATCTTCAACGAGTTAGTGGAAGGAATGGATGCGAATGGAATGAACCACGCAAAAGACCTTGGTTGGATGATCGACGCTTCACATAATGTGAAAGATCCTTTGGAAGACTTAATGCAATCGGTGGAAGCGATTCAAATCGCCTATGCTCAGGCTTTATTGGTGGATCAAAAATCATTGGAAATTGCCCGTGATGAAAATGATGTCGTAAAATGCCAAGAAATTTTACAAGCAGCTTTCAGAACGGATGTACGTTCACTCGTAGCTCAGGCTCGTTTGGAATTAGGGGGTGCTTTGGATCCTTTGGCCTATTTTAGAAATACAAATGCGCGTGCAAAATTGATCGAAACGCGCGGAGAAAAAACGCAGGCTACGGGATTATAACATGGGGGATCGCATGAAGGTCATGGCAGTTTTTGACATTGGTAAAACAAATAAAAAAGTTTTCCTTTGGAATGAATCGTACCAGATTGTCTTCGAACGCCAACAAAATTTCAATGAAATTCCTGATGAGGATGGTTTCCTAGGGGAGGATCTACCAGCAGTTCGTTCTTGGATGTTGCAGACTTTTGCTGAAATTAATGCCCTTCCTGAATATCAAATATGTGCACTTAATTTTTCTGGATATGGAGCAACCGTCGTGTTTGTTGACGAAAAAGGTCATGCGGTTAGTCCACTCTATAATTATTTGAAAGCTTTTCCTGAGGGGCTTTTTCCCTATTCAAATTATGGAGGTGATGATGAATTTGCTCGTGCGACTGCTTCACCCATTTTAGGTAATTTGAATTCAGGACTTCAAGCGTTTCGAGTGTCTCAAGTTGGCGCTGATGTTTGGAGTAAAACCAGGTGGGTTATGCATTGGCCTAATTTTTTATCGTCCATTTTTACGGGAAATTTTGCTTCTGAAATCACGTCAATTGGCTGCCATACGGCTCTTTGGGATTTTGATAAAAAAACGTATCATGATTGGGTGACCGATTTTGGCCTAAGAAAGAAATTACCCGAAATAGCGCCATCAAATACTTCCTATTTGAATGAGGAAACGAACATTCCGGTGGGTTTAGGTTTGCATGATTCTTCGTCGGCCTTAGTGCCCTATTTACGCGTAATGCATTCTCCTTTTTTACTATTGTCCACGGGGACTTGGTGTATTGCCATGAACCCCTTTGACGAAACGGCGCTTTCAGCGATCGAATTAAAAAATGATGTCTTGTGCTTTTTACAAGGAAATGGTAAGCCAGTAAAGGCGGCTCGTTTATTTGCAGGAAATACGCATGAGATTCAGATTAAGCGATTGCAGGAGCATTATCAAGCATCGCCTACCCATTATAAAAGCGTGGAATTTGAAACTTCTTATCTAGAGGTTTTGGATGATCAAATGAAAAATATTCCTTCGGTTGAGCAAGCGCATATGGATTATTTGGTGGATTGTGCCTTTAATGCTAGAGATTTAAACAAATTCCCGACATACGAGTTAGCTTATGTGCAATTGATGATTGATTTGGCGTGCCAACAAATATTTTCATTGAGGTTGTTGTTGAAAGCAGGTACTCCAGTGACCAAAATATTAGTCGACGGAGGATTTAGTAAAAACCCATTATATATGAATTTCTTAGTGCATGCTTTTCCTTCATTTGAAATTTATGGGGCGGAAGTTGCTCAGGCGAGCTCATTAGGAGCCGCATTGATGATGCATGAAACTTGGAATACCAATGAAATCCCAATGGATCTCGTAAAAATTAAAAAATTTTAACATGCGTGTAGCTCTATTTGTACCTTGTTATGTTGACCAATTTTACCCTCAGGTGGCGATAGCGACGCTAGAGTTATTGGAAAAATTAGGTGTAGAAGTGCACGTGCCTTCCAATCAAACTTGTTGCGGCCAACCCATGGCCAATTCTGGTTTTGCTTCCTCCACGGAAGGTTGTGATACCAATTTTTCTAAAAACTTTGATGGTTTTGATTACATCGTGGGTCCATCGGGTTCATGTATTTTGCATTTAAAGGAACATCATCCATCAGAAAAGATTAGAAAAAGTGTGTTTGAAATTTGTGAGTTTTTAGTGGATGTACTTAAGGTAAAATCGTTGTCAGCTAATTTCCCTCATAAAATAGGCTTGCATCAGAGTTGCCATGGCCAGCGAGGCTTACACCTAAGTTCGATGACTGAGTTAAATGAAAAGCCATTTTCCAAACTAGCTTCTTTATTGGATTTAGTCAAGGGAGTTGAATATGTGTACCCTGAGCGAGCGGATGAATGTTGTGGTTTTGGGGGTACTTTTTGCGTGACCGAGGAGGCTGTCTCTGTGCGAATGGGGCAGGATCGTGTGGAATCGCATTTGAAAAACGAAATCGAATTTATCGTGGGCGGTGATACTTCCTGCTTAATGCACATGGAAGGTATTTTAAAAAGACAAGGGTCAAAAGTTCAAGTGAAACATATTGTAGAAATATTAAATCATGCTTAATCACGCGGAGGCTTCCGAGAAATTTATTGAAGATGCTGAGCGCACGACTTGGCATGATGAAACCCTTTGGTTTGTAAGATCCAAGCGAGATAAAGTTTCTAAATTATTGCCTGAGTGGGAAGCTTTGCGCGAGCAGGCGTCACAAATAAAGGACCATACTTTGGCAAATTTGGGTCAGTATTTAGAGGAGTTTGAGGCGAATGCTCAGAAAAATGGAATCATTGTTCATTGGGCCAAAGACGCCCAGGAACATAATGAAATTGTCCATTCGATCATTTCAAAACATGGGGGAAAGGCATTAGTGAAGAGTAAATCCATGCTGACGGAGGAATGTCATTTGAATGACTTTTTGACTAAAAAAGGAGTTGAGGTTGTGGATACGGATTTGGGTGAACGCATAGTCCAATTTAGAAATGAGGTTCCTAGTCATATCGTTTTGCCTGCCATTCACTTGAAAAAAGAGGATGTTGGCGAGACATTTCATGAATTTTTAGGAACGCCAAAAGGAAATAAAGATCCTCAGTTTTTGACTGAGGCGGCACGCCAACATCTGCGCGGATTCTTTTTAGGAGCCAATGTCGCCATCACGGGAGTTAATTTTGCTGTGGCGGAGACGGGTGAATTTGTGGTGTGTACGAATGAGGGGAATGCCGACATGGGAGCGCATTTAGCCAAAGTTCATATCGCTTGCATGGGCATTGAAAAAATGATTCCCAAGCGAAAAGATCTCGGTGTATTTTTGAGATTATTAGCCAGAAGTGCTACGGGCCAATTAATCACCACGTATTCGAGTCATTTTGCGAAACCACGCGAGGGACAAGAAATGCATATTGTGTTGGTGGATAATGGTCGCACGCGCCAATTGGCCCGCGACGAATTCCGCAATTCCTTAAAGTGCATTCGCTGTGCTGCGTGTTTTAATACCTGTCCTGTCTATCGTAGAAGTGGGGGACATAGTTATCACCAACCGGTGGCTGGACCGATCGGTTCTATTTTAGCACCTAATTTTGATAAGTCGGCCAATGTCGATTTACCCTTTGCGAGCACACTTTGTGGATCATGTTCCAATGTATGTCCAGTGAAAATTAATATTCATGAGCAGTTATGGTTTTGGCGTCAGGATTTAATGAAAGATGGCTTAGCGCCATTAGGTAAGTCCTTGTCGATGAAGGGAATGGCCTTTGTTTTTTCTAACCCTACCATTTTCAAGATGGCCGGATATATGGGGCGTCTGGTGATGCGTTTTGCTCCATTTATTGTAAATAATAGCCTTAACCCTTGGTTCAAACAGCGTGAAATGCCTGATGCGCCAAAGGAAAGCTTTCAGTCTTGGTATAAAAATCGAAAATAAATGAGCTCGAGATCAGACATTTTTGGGGCAATTAAGGCTTTGGAGAAAAGAGAAATTTCTCATCCTGGCGATTTCAAAAGCTATTCGGCGACTAAAGATCCTGTGGGGGACTTTAAAAATTCCTTGTCGATTGTTGGCGCCATGTGCATAGAAGTGGAAAACAAGAAGAAAGCTGAGACTCGCTTAAGTGAAATTTATCCAGATTTGCAGCGTTATACTTCGCAGGATGTGGTGGCTAATGGCCTTGATTTAGAAGCCGTTGACGTATTAGAAATTGACGGAATGTTTGGGGTAGCGGAGAATGGTGCTATTTGGTTATCGGATCAGTTTTTGCCCAATCGAGTGGCGCCTTTTATATGCCAGCATTTAGTTATTTATGTGGCTAAATCGGAGATTGTAGCTACGCTTCATGAAGCTTATGAGCGTTTGGATGGGAATTATGCCGACTTTGGTCTGTTTCTTTCTGGTCCTTCAAAGACAGCTGATATCGAACAATCCTTGGTCATAGGAGCCCATGGAGCACGTAGTTTGACTATCATTCTTGTCTAATATTTAGGCTTGCATTAAGATTTTATTATTTTGTGGTTTTGTCTTTTATTCACTTAGAAGAAAAGGATTATTTTTTGCATTTTTTTTTATAACTTGGTATCTCAACCTATTTAATCAAAATGAGTGTATCAAGAAGAAAATTTCTAGGACAATCAGTCCTTGGTTTGACCGCCTTTAGCATTGTACCCCGTCATGTGTTAGGTAAAGGTTTTTTAGCTCCTAGTGATCAATTAACAAAAGCGATTGTAGGAACTGGAGGCATGGGCCGCGGACATATACCCTATGCCGGTACTCGCGTGGTGGCTATGTGTGATGTAGATAAAAAAAATCTACAGTTGGGCCTCGATAAGGTAGAAAAAGGAGTCAAAGCTTTTAGTGATTATAGAGAATTAATCCAATTGCCTGAAGT
>CANKVC010000140.1 GCA_947486835.1 Cytophagaceae bacterium
TGACACTTGTTGATTTTTAATCGCCTCATAGTCAGATCCTAATCTGCCTACTTCGGTCATCAAAAACTTTTGAAGTTCCAAATTAAATATTTGCTTTTCGTCCGGGGTTAAGGAATCGTAAAGATTTTTCAGCTCTACATTGATCAGCTTACGCTCTTGTTCAGAATCCGCATGAATACTCCTTAAATGAAAAGATTTAAAATCAAAAATCATTTCCTAAACGTCTACTTTTGCGTATTTAGCATTTTTCTCAATAAAATCTCTACGCGGAGCCACTTCGTCTCCCATCAACATAGAAAACAATAAATCAGCCTCAATCGCAGATTCTACATTAACTTGCTTCAAAGTCCTAGACTCTGGATTCATAGTAGTTTCCCATAATTGCTCCGCATTCATCTCTCCTAAACCTTTATAGCGCTGAACACCCACATTGTCCTCTTTTCCTCCTCCAGCTAATTCTTGAATCGCCTGGTCTTTTTGTAATTCAGTCCAAACATAACGTACATTTTGACCTTTTTTAATTTGATATAATGGAGGTTGAGCGATATAAATACACCCTCTGTCCACCAATTCACGCATATACCTAAAGAAGAAAGTCAAGATTAACGTACGAATATGACTTCCATCAATATCAGCATCGGTCATGATGATTACTTTATGGTATCTCAACTTATCCATGTTTAAAGCTCGCTCATCTCCATCTTTTCCAAAGGAAACTCCAAGCGCCGTAATCATGTTCTTAATTTCCTCATTCTCATAAATGCGGTACTCCTGCGCTTTCTCCACATTCAAAATCTTACCTCTCAATGGTAAAATTGCTTGGAAAGCACGGTTTCTACCCTGCTTCGCCGTTCCACCCGCTGAATCTCCCTCGACAAGATAAATCTCGCAAGTTTCTGGATCCGAATCCGAACAATCTGCCAACTTACCCGGCAATGAGTTAGAACCCAAAATGGTTTTTCTTTGAACCATTTCTCTCGCTTTTCTAGCCGCATGACGCGCCTGAGCTGCCAATATCACCTTAGCCACAATTTGACGAGCCTCTCTTGGATGCTCCTCTAACCAGGATTCTAACATGTCCGACATCGCCGATGAAACCGCTCCCGACACTTCACCATTACCTAATTTTGTTTTGGTTTGACCCTCAAACTGAGGCTCAGCCACCTTAACAGAAATAACAGCTGTCAATCCTTCACGGAAGTCATCTCCCGCTATATCAATTTTCAATTTCTCTAAAGCACCCGACTTATCAGCATAATTTTTCAAAGTCCTTGTTAATGCTCCCCTAAATCCAGCTACGTGTGTTCCTCCCTCAATGGTATTGATATTGTTCACATAAGAAACCACATTTTCTGAATAAGACGTATTATACATCATGGCCACCTGAACAGGTACTCCATTTTTATCCCCCTCCATGTAAATAGGCTCTGACAATAATGGCTCACGAGTAGCATCTAAATACATCACAAACTCACGTAAACCACCTTCTGAGAAAAAGTCATCCGAGCGAGGCACCCCATTCTCATCCAACTCCCGCATATCTTTCAACTCAATTCGAATACCCGCATTCAAAAACGAAAGCTCGCGTAAACGTCCCGCTACCGTTTCATACTTATATTCAGTCACCGTAAAAATAGTATCATCCGGCTTAAATAAAACCGATGTACCTGTACGATCCGTAGTTCCCACTTCCTTAACCGGATATTGTGGAACCCCTATTTTGTATTCTTGTTGGTATATTTTTCCATCCCTACTATACACCGTCACCTTCAAATCCGTAGACAAGGCATTCACACAAGATACACCCACCCCATGCAAACCTCCTGAAACTTTATATGTATCCTTGTCAAACTTACCCCCCGCATGCAAAACCGTCATAACCACCTCTAAAGCAGAACGCTTTTCCTTGGTATGCATGCCCGTTGGGATACCCCGACCATTATCCTCGACCAATATCGAGTTATCCGTATTAATCGTCACTTTAATATTATCGCAATGACCCGCTAACGCTTCGTCAATGGAATTATCCACAACCTCCCAAATCAAATGATGAAGACCTTTAAATCCTGTATCTCCAATATACATGGATGGCCTCTTACGAACCGCCTCTAATCCCTCTAAAACCTGAATATTATCTGCACCATAATTTGCCCGATCTTCGGCTGATAACTCTTGTGCTTCTGACATAATTTATTTATAAATGGTTAAATGGACTTCAATCCCTAATGAATCTACATCCGTAAAAATTTTAGAATTTAATGTTTAAAAATAAGGATTTATCTGCTTAAAAACTAATAAATCAGTTAAAAAAATTAGTGCTTAAAGTGACGAATTCCGGTCATCACCATGGCCATATTATTTGCATCACAATAATCAATAGAATCCTGATCCTTGATCGACCCACCCGGCTGTGTAACCGCAACCACTCCTGCATTTCCAGCAATTTCCACACAATCCGGAAAAGGGAAAAATGCATCCGATGCCATGACGGAACCTTTTAAATTAAAACCAAATTCCTTAGCCTTATCAATCGCTTGCTTTAATGCATCCACTCGAGATGTTTGACCCACACCTGAAGCTAGCAACTGCCCATCGTTGGCCAATATAATCGTATTCGATTTTGTATGTTTACATATCTTCAACGCAAAGGCTAATGCGCGCTTTTGCTCATCCGTAGGTACGATTTTAGTCACGGTCTTGAAATCACTTACTCCCTCCATCACCAAATCCTTATCTTGTTCCAATACTCCATTGAGCAATGTTTTGAACATTTTCTTTGGAAAATCTACTTGGTTACGCTTCAATAAAATTCTGTTTTTCTTGGTTTGCAAAATAGCTAAAGCCTCCACCGTAAAGGACGGGGCAATTAATATCTCGCAAAATAAGGGGTTAATAGATTCCGCAGCCGATTGATCTACTTCTCGATTCGTAGCTAATACACCTCCAAAAGCGGAAATCGGATCGCAAGACAAAGCTTTATCATACGCTTCCCTTACCGTTTTACCCGTCGCCACTCCACAAGCATTCATGTGCTTTATAATCACAAAAGCTGTTTCTTCAAATTCATCCAATAAGGATAAA
Source organism: Cytophagaceae bacterium (assembly GCA_947486835.1). Taxonomy (GTDB): domain Bacteria; phylum Bacteroidota; class Bacteroidia; order Cytophagales; family Spirosomataceae; genus Aquirufa. The sequence continues at coordinate 3,082 of CANKVC010000140.1, forward strand.
CAAGCATCCACGTCCACTAAATTATTATAAGACAATTCCTTGCCATGTAATTTATCAAACAAAGCATTCAAATCACCAAAGAAAGTACCTTGTTGGTGTGGATTCTCCCCATATCTCAGCGAGTTAGACGCAAGGCTCGTGTACTTAGCTAAATCCGCCGACTCACCCGCAAAATAGCGCTGAATAGCACCATCATAATGCGAAGAGACATAAAACGCCTTTTGAGCAAAATTCCGACGTTGGTCTAAGGTTGTAGCTCCCCCATTTGCACTTAATATCAACTCAACTTCCCCATATTGCTCACGAGAACTCACAATCAACACATCGTTGAAGTTTTTGGCAGCTCCCCGAATTAACGAAATGCCACCAATGTCAATTTTCTCAATGATATCTTCATCAGACGCACCCGAGGCAACCGTCTCCTCAAAAGGATACAAATCCACCATCACTAAATCCAAGGCAGGTATTTCAAATTGCTTCGCAACCTCCACATCAGAAGGCAAATCCCTCCGATATAAAATTCCGCCAAAAACTTTTGGGTGTAATGTTTTAACGCGCCCTCCAAAAATGGAAGGATAGCCAGTTAAATCTTCGACGGCAATAACTGGAATGCCTAATTCTTCAATAAAAGACTGAGTACCTCCCGTTGAATATAGCGTGACGCCTTGTTGGTGAAGCAATCGAATAATGGGCTCTAAACCATCTTTATAATAAACTGATATGAGGGCAGATTGTATTTTTTTTAAGGACATTGGAATTGTAAAAATGAAATATAAATTTACAAAAAATGTCACAAAAAAGGTAGCTTTCCTGAATTTTTAAATTAGAAAAGCTACCGATTTTAAGCCGACGAAGGTTTATTTCTTTTTGTTAAAATTCTGCAACCTCAACAGAGCCTCCAAATAATAATAATCCGCATAAATCAAGGGGACATCAATCTCGGAATTTAATCCTTTTGCCCCTACACAATGCTTGATCAGGAAGTTATTATTTTCTCCTAAGGCTGCTCGGTATGCAGGACTAGACAAAGATTCCATCATCGTTACTGCATCATTGTAATATCTTTTTCCCTTAGCCCCTGAATATTTACTTAATTCCAATAATGCCGAAGCTGTAATCGCACCTGCTGAGGCATCTCTTTCCTCAGTCGGAATATTAGGCGCATTAAAGTCCCAATACGGAATTTTATCCTTGGGTAAATTCGGATGATTCAAATAAAAATCAGTGATTTTTTGAGCAAAATCCAGGTATTTTTTATCCTTCGTTTCACGATACATGGCTACATATCCATAAATGGCCCAAGCATGTCCACGAGACCAAGTTGTTTCATCCTGATATCCCTGATGCTGTTTTTTAACCAAAACTTTACCTTCAGGATCGTAACAAATCACATGGTAAGAAGAATAATCAGGTCTAAAATGATTCTTGATCGTATTATCCGCATGCGTGATGGCGATGTCATGAAAACGCTGATCTCCTGTCTCACGTGAAGCCCAAAATAACAATTCCAAATTCATCATGTTGTCGATGATCACCGGATATTTATACCCTCCTTTAAAGGTATTCCATGATTTAATTAAGCCAATTTTGGGATCAAAACGAGTAGCCAATGATTTCGCAGACTGAATCAAAACTTTTTTATACGCTGGATCTTTCGTTAAACGTAAACCATTCCCAAAGGAATCAAACATCATAAAACCTAAATCATGCGTTCCGGTATTATACTGCTCTTTTCTAACGGCTTCAGTCCATAAACGTGCCGCTTTTGCCCATTTGGGATCTTTTGTTTTTTCAAATAAATACCAAAGTCCACCAGGGAAAAATCCCGAGCACCACCAACTAGATGGTAAGTTGCGGTATGTCCCATCAGGCTTAGCCGAATGTATCGTTACGGAAGTATCTGGATGATCTGCCAACATCCGAAGGTATTGTTGGCCTGCTAAAGCAAATTGCTTATTAATATCAATTTTCTGAGCAAAGGCTCCTGAACTTAGCAAAGCAAAAACGAAAATTAATTTTTTCATTGAAATAGGTTTTGTTTAAAATTTAAAATGCCAAACGGTTCATGATATATGTAAACCAATCAACACGTGATTAAGCCTAAAAATACATTTTTGAAACAAGGACGAAAATAACAAAAATTACCGCCCCATCCAACCGCCATCCACGGTCAAAATAGTTCCATGCACATAGTTAGATGCTTCAGAAGCTAAAAAAACTACAGGGCCTTTAAAGTCTTTCGCATCACCCCAACGAGCCGCCGGAATTCTCCCTAAGATAGAAGCACTTCGTTCCTTGTCTTCACGCAAAGCCGAGGTATTGTCTGTTGAGATGTATCCAGGTGCAATCGCATTTACATTAATTCCCTTTCCTGCCCATTCATTGGCCAAAGCCATGGTTAATCTGGCAA
>CANKVC010000141.1 GCA_947486835.1 Cytophagaceae bacterium
AATTAAACAACGTCAAAAATGAAATATCTATTCTTTATTTTATTAGCTACTTTATCTGCAAGAGCTCAAACAAAAAAAGTAATAACTAATGCTCCAAACATCATTTATATTTTAGCAGATGATTTAGGTTATGGAGATTTGAAATGCTTTAATCCGTTTAGCAAAATACCAACGCCTAATCTAGATAATATGGCTAAAAACGGAATCAAATTTACCGATGCACATACGTCTTCTGCTGTTTGTACCCCCACGCGATATGGAATTCTAACTGGTCGATATAATTGGCGTTCTTCTTTGAAAAGTTCTGTCTTAAGTGGTTACTCCAAATCACTAATTAAACAGAAACAAACCACCATTGCTGAAATGCTAAAAACAAAAGGTTATAGTACGGCATATATTGGAAAATGGCATTTGGGCTGGGACTGGAATTTCATTAAAGCCGATGATAAACTTGATATTGATGACCTCAATGCTGCACCTGAAGTGGACTTTAGTATCCCAGTAAAAAATGGCCCATCAACTCATGGATTTGATTATTCTTTCGGCTTTTCAGGCTCGCTTGATATGGCTCCCTACGTATATGTCGAGAATGACAAAGCTACTATGGTACCTTCAAAAAACACTGTTTCGGTTGATGAAAAGGGGTATTGGAGAAAAGGTCTAACTTCAGATGATTTTAATCACTCTAATTTACTTCAAGATTTAACTGATAAAGCCGTTAATTACATCAACAAAAAAGCCAAAAGCAGTTCACCATTCTTTTTATATTTCCCTTTACCTGCCCCACATACGCCTATTTTGCCGACTACCGAGTTTTTAGGTAAGAGTAATACCAATATGTATGGCGATTTTGTGATGCAAGTAGACGATGTGGTTCGTCAAATTAGAGAAACGCTTAAAAAACAAGGAATTTCAGAAAACACAATGTTGGTTTTTGTCAGTGACAATGGTTGTTCGCCAAGAGCCAACTATGAAGAGTTAGCTAAAGTAGACCATAACCCTAGCTATGTATTTAGAGGCCACAAAGCTGATATTTTTGAGGGTGGGCATCGGGTACCTTTTATTTTAGAATGGCCTGAAAAAGTTAGGAAAAATACAAGTTCTAATAAAACCATATGTACTACTGATTTCTTTGCTACTTGTGCGGATATTGTAGGCTATAAAATTCAAGATGGTGAAGCTGTAGATAGTTATAGCATGTTGCCCATTATTACAGGAAAAAGTGACGAAACTATTCGTGAATACACCGTTCATCATTCCATCAATGGTTCTTTTGCAATAAGAAAAGGTAATTGGAAATTAATCTTATGCCCCGACTCAGGAGGCTGGAGTTATCCAACTCCGCAAGAGTATAAAGCCAATAAAATGAATTTGCCAGCTATGCAATTATACAATTTGGCAGATGATATAGGTGAAAATAATAACCTCATAACCGAATACCCAGAAAAAGCAGCAGAATTAAAAGCAGCAATTAAAAAGATCATAATCAACGGTAGAAGCACTCCTGGACAAGCACAAGAAAATGAAGGTATGGATGGTTGGCAACAAATAGAATCTATTTTGAATTAAATTATTACCACTTGAAAATAATTTAGCTTAATCGATGTCATTAATTAAAATTTATAATAAATGAAAAAAAGCATTTTGGCTATTTTTTTATGGTGTTTAAGTAGTTGTTTTTTGTTCGCACAAAATAGGAAACCTAACGTACTCATTATCCTTACAGATGATTTAGGCTATCATGATGTTTCCTATTATGACAATAAAGACCTTATTACACCTAATATTGATCATTTGAGAAGGGATGGAATGAGGTTCGATTATTTTTATTCGAATTCGCCAGTGTGCGCACCTACAAGAGCTTCATTAATGTCAGGCAGATACCCTGATTTTGTGGGTGTTCCTGGCTTAATTCGCTATAACAAAGAAAATAACTGGGGTTATCTTAATCCAAGTACTATTTTATTGCCTAAAGTCTTAAAAAAAGCTGGATATCACACTGCTCATATAGGTAAATGGAATTTAGGCTTAGAATCGCCCAATCTCCCCAATGAAAAAGGGTTTGATTTTTTCCATGGTTGGCTTGAAGATATGATGGAAGATTATTGGACGCATCTTCGCCATGGCATTAATTTCATGCGATTAAATGATAAGAAAATTGAGCCAGTAGGACATGCCACCGATTTGTTTACACAATGGTCTGTGGATTATATTCAACAACGAGCTCAAAGCAAGCAACCATTTTTTCTTTATTTGGCTTATAATGCGCCTCATTTTCCTGTTCAGCCTCCAAAAGAATGGTTGGATAAAGTATTAATGAAAAACCCCGGAATTAATGAAAAGAGGGCTAAGTTAGTGGCATTAATTGAGCACTTAGATGATGGGATAGGTAAGGTGGTTGAAGCATTAAAGAAATCGGGTCAATATGAAAACACGATTATTGTATTTACCTCAGATAATGGAGGCCATTTGCCAGATTTGGCAAACAATGGTCCAGTTAGAGATGGTAAACAAAGTATGTATGAGGGAGGATTGAGAGTTCCAACGGTAATTAGTTGGCCCAATAAGATTACAAAAGGCTCAAATTCTTCTCATGTTAATTTGTCTATGGACATTTATCCAACCATTCTTGAATTAGTAGGTGCACCTTTTTCCCACAAAATAGAAGGAAGAAGTTTTGCTAATACGCTTTTGAATAAGGGGAATGAACAAGCAGAGCGTCCTATTTATTTTACAAGAAGAGAAGGTGGGATTCAATATGGAGGGAAAGCATATCACGCAATTCGCTTGGGAGATTGGAAGTTATTACAAAACTCTCCTTTCTTGCCTTATGAATTATATAACTTAAAAAATGATCCACTCGAGAAGAATAATTTGGTTGAATCAAATCCTGAAATGACAAAAAAATTAAACAATTTATTAATGACATTCATCCAAGAAGGAGGAAGAGTGCCATGGCAAAAACCTTTAAAATAATCTATTATGAAACTTAAATTATTTATTGCCGCATTGTGTATTTTGACTGGTTTTCAGTCAATGGCGCAAACATCAAAGAAACGGAAACCCAACTTTATCGTCATATATACAGATGATTTAGGCTATGGGGATTTAGGAACGTTTGGTAATCCGGTCATAAAAACGCCTAATTTAGACCGAATGGCCTATGAGGGCCAAAAATGGACTAATTTCTATGTAGCTGCTAATGTTTGTACTCCTTCAAGAGCCGCTTTAATGACAGGTAAATTACCTGTAAGGATTGGAATGGAAAGTTATAAACGTAGGGTTTTATTCCCTGATTCAAAAGGTGGATTACCTGAATCTGAGTTAACCATTGCTGAAATATTGAAGGCGAATAATTATCAAACGGCATTAGTAGGAAAATGGCATTTGGGTCATTTAAAACAGTTTGCACCAAATAATAATGGATTTGATTATTATTTTGGAATACCTTATTCTAATGACATGGATCGAAAAGCGGGTAAGACTCGTGAAGATATGTTTACGCCAGATTTCCAGGATTTTAATGTTCCTCTCATGAGAAATTCAGAAATAATAGAAAGACCGGCCAATCAAAATAAGATTACGCAGAGGTATACCGAAGAATCTATTGACTTTATAAAAAGAAATAAAGAGAAACCATTTTTTCTTTATTTGGCACATTCAATGCCACATGTACCACTTTTTGCAGGCAAAGATTTCAAAGGAAAAAGTATTAGAGGTTTGTTTGGTGATGTCATTGAAGAACTTGATTGGAGCGTAGGGAAAGTATTAGAAACATTAAGGGAGTTGCATTTGGATGAAAACACTTATGTGATTTTTACTTCTGATAATGGTCCTTGGAAGTTATTTAATGAACAAGGAGGTTCTTCGGGATTATTGTTTGGTGCTAAGGGAACGAGCTATGAAGGTGGAATGCGTGTTCCCTTTATCGTTTGGGCTCCAACTAATATAAAACCCAGGGTTGAGATGAAGATGGGTAGTACCTTAGATATATTGCCAACTCTTTGTAGTATAGCAAACATCGATATTCCTTCTCAAGTTAAAACAGATGGATATGATTTAAGTCCATTAATGGTACAAAATAAAGATGTCAATCCAAGGAATGAGATGTTTTTTTACCACGCTACTGATTTATTTGCCGCTCGCTTAGGTGATTATAAATTGTATTATTTGAAAAACAACCCCATTGGCTATCCAGAGAAAATTGAAAAATTAGAAAAACCAGTGCTTTTTAATCTATCTGTAGACCCTTCTGAGCAATATGATATATATGGTAAAAATGAAAAAATTGTCAATGAAATAAATGAATTAGTTCGAAAGCATAAAGCAGGCATGATTCCTGTGAAAAGTAATCTTGAAGATTGATGATGAAAAAGCTCAGTAACATTGTTTTCATTTTTGTAACAATTGCAGCCTATATAAATGATGGATTTGGTCAACAAGTTTGCCCAGATACTTCCAAAATAACAAGCTGTAGAGTAGGAATACCGAATAGGAAAACCGCTATTTTTCAAAAAATACCGGTTTTAAATAAGTCAAAAGTTGAAAATGAAAAGCAGATTGTAATTGATTTTTCATCCAAAAAGAGAACAACTTTAAAATATTAGAGTTTTAAAGTGTTTAAAAGAGAGAGGCTTATGTTTCTCTTTTTTTTGTCTAGACTTTATGTTTTGATTTTCAACTTCGTTTAAATTTAAACGAAGTGACATTTCACCCGAAAACCCTTCTCGTGCTACTTGTTTTGCTACCAACCCTGTAAAATAAAAGAATCCACCCTTTTGAGGTGGATTCTGGTGGTCCCAAAGGAATTCTGAGATTGACTGTTGTGAAGATTAGTATTCAGGGGAGTTGATAGTTTGTGGAGGCTTACTCTGGTTAAGAATTGATCCTACAAAGAAATTTGCTTTGAAAATTTAGATTAAGATTCTAAATTGGTTTTAATTAAAATATAAATAAAAATAATTTTATCAGTGATTTTTCCGACTTCTTCTGATGATAATGATAATTAGAGCTAATATGCCGAATAGAATAGGAAAAGTCATAGTTGCGATCTTTTGAATTAGACAAATGTATTAATATTTATGGAAGTACATCATCATGCTCATCACGAAGGAAAGAAAAATTGGAAATCTTATTTTTGGGAATTTTTAATGTTATTTATTGCTGTGTTTTGCGGCTTTTTAGCTGAGAATTTAAGAGAACCGTTTAAGGAGAGTTTAGTGCCTGTTTAGATTTTTAATCTTTAAGCGCATCATGCTCTCTTAGGTAGTTTCTTAAAAGTGCTAAAAGTTCGTGACACTGTTTCTGTGTTTTAGTAATAAAAGATTCATTGCTGCCTGTACGGATCGTTTGGTACATACCAAAAGCGGAAAAGAAATAATCGAAGTCTAATTTATTAGCATTCCTAATTTTTAAGTCTGAGGGTATAGGTATATTAATGACTATTCTATTATTTATTATTTGAAATGGCTTACCATTAT
>CANKVC010000142.1 GCA_947486835.1 Cytophagaceae bacterium
GTAAATTCAAGTTATTATGGATTCTTCTCAAAATCGGAAAGTTTGGATGAGATTAATCCGTCCAAGTATTATGAAAAGCATATTCAGGGCGCTGGGAACTTGGGCAAAGATTTTAAAAATTATTATCAGGGAGAAATCAAGATGGGAGATACTCCATCACTCCTTTACTTGATGGACGGAAATCCTGAAAATCCTACAAAGACTAGTTGGGGCGGCCAATTCACACCCATTTCACACAGCCCACGAGTCCTATATAATCGAAGCACAACACTCGCTGATACGGTAGCGTTTTGTACCTTGATTGAGTTTCATTTCAAAGGACCTGAAATCTCCATTTCGAAAGATTCTGCCTGTTTTTGGATGGAAACTGTGTATAAAGAAAATGTTCAAAAATGGCCTGGCTATTATTTAGGCAACGGAAATTACGGCTTAAAATATGTCCCTAAACAAGCAGAAATAATCTCGTATCGATTTAGTAGTACCGTCAACGGTTTAAATTTGGCCCCGGGCCAACTCGTCGTCACCAATGCGTGGCCAGGTAAAAAGAACCCAACAGATTATCTTGTAGGAAAGCATTGGTATACAGATAAGCCTGATTTGAATTTATATGAGGGAAAAATTCAAGGCGGAAAAACGGTGCATCGTTGGCGAGAAGATGTATTAAACGACTGGGCTAAACGCTGGGAGTGGTTGCGGTGAGGTTCAATATTAAATTAGAAACAGAATTACTCTAGATTTTTTCTAATTTAATTTCAAAATTACAATTTCAGCTAATTTTGGAAAGGGAGACGGCCAAAATTCTTCAAACCTCAAAAATTTAAATCCTTCTGGTGTGGGTTCTAAAGGGTAAAATAACTTTCCAACATAATTTGTAAAGTCTTTGCTAAATATATCTTTTACCTCCTTTGGATTTGTAAATGTATTATTTCCAGTATTTAGATAAATAGACTTTGTAAGAGGCCCGTAAGAGGATGATGTCCATTCTCCGTCATTACCATAATAAGTAAATATGTCAGCTAAACCATCGCCGTTAAAATCTTTAACTATTATATCCCTACCTTGAAAATCAAACATATCAGAAGCGTTGCTGATGGATTTACCATTATCTGTGGTAGATAAAATAGGAGTTTTTATTCCTTGATAGTCTTCAGGAAAAAGTAAAATTCTTTTGCCTTTTGCATTAGAAATTTCTATTATATCGTGAATTTCAAAAGGACCCATTTTATTATTTATTAATTTGGTCGCATTATCTATTGGATCCCATGACCATAAAGAACCTTGGTCATTTCTGTAAGTTGCACATAGAACTTCCAAATAAGGATCATCATCCAAGTTTGTAAATAAAACACTGCCAACGCTGTCAAGTGGTTTGTCCAATGTGATTATTTCAAACTTTCCTTGATTATTTTTTAATAAAGAGACCGTATTATCTGAGGCTACTCTTTCAGTTGCAGAAGACCATCTTTGAGAAATGATATCCAAATCGCCATCATTATCATAATCACCCACATCAGCGTGGTGATAAAATAGCTTTTTATCTGTAATACCAGGGAAGTTCTGTTTGATAAAACCATTGGCAGATCCGTAATACATGATTAAATATCCACCTTCCCAACGACCATTAATCATCTTATTCTCTTGACCATGATCGACCAAAAAAATATCAGTATATCCATCCTTGTTAAAGTCTTCCATAAACAACGGACTTTTTGGAAAACCCACTTCAGATATTGAATTGAAAGTTGTTTTTGTCTTATCTATTAACTTATTATTTTTTTCATCAAACTGAAATATTCTTAAAAAATCGCTTTTTGTATTTTTCAAATCAGCGAAAGGCATAATCAAATAGGCCAAATTATTAATCTTAAGATAACCTAACCCTTCTGTGGAAAGTGGAAGTTGAGGTTCGGTAAATTCGGAATAGTTAAATACAAAATTCAAATCTTGCTTAACAAATTCAGCCTTCAGGCTAATATCCTTATCCATTAATAGCTTTAACGGATTGTCACTTTTACCATTATTCCACCCAGAAAAATTAAAATAATTATTAGGAATTGCACGTATGGCAACTTCCGTCCCTTTATCAAAAGTACCTTCAGAAATATCGACTTTACCTCCGGTGCCGGCCTCAACTTTCAATGTAAATTTTACTGCGGATTGATTGGTATTAGACGGAGTAGATGCAGGAGCTATTTCATTTTTCGAACAAGATGAAATAGTTAAAAAGAAAATAAATAAGCTCGTAGCCCTCAGCATTCTAGAAATCATTTTCAAAAAAAACGGATTTTAATGAGAATTCAAACTACCATTTTTTGGAATTTATCTAAATTAGAAAGACTCCACAGTGACTCAAAAATATAAGACCACAAAAAAAGCCCATACAATAAAGTATAAGCTATTTTTAAAAAGGTGGTGATCCCGCTGGGATTCGAACCCAGGACCCATACATTAAAAGTGTATTGCTCTACCAACTGAGCTACGGAATCATCAAGCTTGCGCTTGTATATAAATTGGTTCACTCTGGAACCGAAAGGAAGTCCAACCAACGGTTGGCCTTCGTTTGCAAAAAAGTAAATAAATACCTTTATTGCGGTGCAAAACTATCATAGTTTTTCGAATTATGCAAGCAAGCCATCTAAATAAAATTATATTTTCCTGCATTTTATATCTCGGTATTTGGCAAAACGCTAATTGCCAAATAGATACAAAGCAAATCAGCAAAGCAGATTCCCTGTTTAAAACGAACCAACTTTTAGAAGCGGAAAAGATTTACCTACAATTTTATAATCCTCGATATAAAGAAATTGAAAATATTAAATTTAAATTGGCTTTCATCGCTAAAGAAAAAAACGACTGGGCAAACGAAATATATTATCTCTCCAGCATTCAAGCAGAAAATGCAAAACCCAGTATCAGCCAACGATTAAATCAGATCAGCCAAAAGCACCAATTAGGAGGTTATGAGATGGACTTTGTAGACCAGTTGATATGGATTTACTTTGCGTTTTTTCCTTATATCATGGGATTTCTCCTGAGTATCGCCATGTATGCGGCCATTATTCTCATCTATAAAAAACAAAAAAACAGAAAATCTCCCTCAGCATACATCTATTCGCTTAGCCTTTATCTCGGCTTTATTTTTTTATTCGCCAATTTTCCTTCCTTTCTCAACTTTGGTATCATCACAAAAAACAAAGTGTATTTACGTGAATTTTCATCCTCAGCCGCACCAGTGGCAAAAATATTGAGCCAAGGAAATCGAGTTACGCATTGGTATAAAAAGGATATTTGGACCTTATGCTACTACGAAGGAAATGTGGGTTATATCAAAACAGAAGATTACCTGCCCATCAATTAAAGATGTAAAATCTCAAAACTTAAATCCAATATAATCTCACGATCTGTGGTTTGTTGGCCTATAACCCCCTTCATCTTCAAATCCGCATTTTTTATAGCCTCAATAACCCGAACAACTTTCCCCAAAGGATAATTACGCTTCGCCGTTAAATAATCACGGACAAAATAAGGGTTTATTCCAAGGGTTTTTGCCATCTCCGCATCTGAAACAGCACCCATATCATGCGTCTGAAGGACTTTGGCGAAAAAGTTGAACAGCATGATCAACATAGGAGCTATGGGATTCTGCTTACTATTTTCAGCAAAATAAAAAGCAATTTTCTGCGCCTTTTCTACATTGCGTTGCATTAAAGCCTTTTGGAATTCAAAATAATTGTACTCACGGCTAATGCCTACATACTTTTCCACTTCCTCGATTCCCACTTCAGAACCTGCCGGCACATTAATAATCAGCTTATCGGCTTCATGCGCCATTCTTTGTAAGTCAGCACCTACATTGGTCACCATTAATTCCAGAGAAACTGTTTGAATCTGCAAATTATGCTGAGCTAAATAATCCTTTAGCCATTGACCCACCTTGTCATCCGATATCTTTTTAGAGGTCACAATGACCCCGTGCGAAGCTAATGGAGCAAATAACTTAGATTTATCCGTCAGCAAATTTTTAATCGTAAAGACCAAAAGCGTAGAAGGAGTGGGGTTTTTACAATAATCTTCAAAGGCCTTCCACTCGTCATTTCCCTTGTCTTTTGTATTTCCTTCCGATTTGGTATCTGTTTTTCCTTTGGCCAAAGCTTCCAAAAATATAGCCTCCTTGACGATGATTACCTGCTTTTCAGCCATCATAGGGAATCTACGCGCATAGGAAACAACGGAAGCCATTGTCTGATCCTTGCCGTACAAAACAAATTGATTAAAACTTTTTTGATCCTCCGAAAGTATGCCCGCCTCAAACGCGTCTGTTAATTGGTCTATAAAGAAATGCTCATCCCCATGCAATAAATAAATAGGGGATAAGCTATTCTTATGAATATCTTTTAATACTTCAGTCGTCGTTTTTTGCATACAATTTTTCAGGATAATCAGGCATGCAAATCTAATGAAAAGCGCCCATTGGCAAAAATTATATTTGAAATGGATTCATTGTCAAATTATTCCCGTAGGTTTGCCAAAAATATTTCAAAACTCATGCAAATTAAACCGAATTCAGTCGTTTTTATATCATATCAATTAGCTTTTCCGGGTGAAAATGGAGAAGCAGAAGTTGTTGAAATCGTGGATGACAAAGAGCCTATGGTCTTTATTCACGGACTTAGTGGTCTTCCAGAGGCTTTTGAAGCGAACCTGCTCAATCTAAAAGTAAACGACACGTTTGACTTTACTATTTCTGCGGAAGATGCTTATGGCAACGTAGATCCCAATGCCGTTATATCGCTTCCTAAAAATATTTTTCAAGTAGATGGACAAAATCCAGACGATATACTCCAAGTAGGTAATTTCATTCCGATGACAGATGACCAAGGAAATAGAATGCAAGGGATGGTCGTTTCTGTAGGACCTGAAAATGTCATGATGGACTTCAACCACCCATTGGCCGAAAAGGATTTGATGTTCAATGGAACCGTATTAAAAATCAGAGAAGCCACAGCCGACGAATTAGCTCATGGCCATGTGCATGGCGATGGAGGAGTGGAGCATTGAAAATAGGTAATAAAATTAGGTAATAGGTAATTTTAGGTAATAGGTAATAAGTATTAGGTAATAGAAAAAAAAGATTTACTTATTACTCATTAAATATTACTTAATACCTCTTACCTCTTACCTAAAATTACCTAATTATATTTAACTACTTCCACCCCAAATTTTCTTAAAAATTCAACACCTTCGTCCGTGGGAAGGCCTTTATAGGCTGCATATGAGTTCAAAAAGATTACTTTCTTGATTTTCATGCTGTATATAATCCTTGCGCAGGAAATGCAAGGTGATAAGGTAACATAAATGGTGGAACCCTCAATGCCAGCTCCATTTTTTGAAGCATATAAAATAGCGTTTTGCTCCGCATGCAAGGCCAATGAGCAAGAACCCTTGGAATCTTTTGGGCACC
>CANKVC010000143.1 GCA_947486835.1 Cytophagaceae bacterium
CGTCTTTTCGGTTGTTCACTAGACTTATTTTCCGGGTAGATTTACTCGAATAATCGCGATAGGCTTGGCTTAAATCTAAGATTGCATTAGGTTCAGACACATTTAATGAGGTACTTGAAAAGGTAGCTTTTGCCAATTCGTATTGGTTTTTGTTTCCTAAAATAGGTACGTTATGACTTAATGAACCAAGTCTATAATAGGACCATCTTTTGCCGCCGACGCCCATAGTCCAATATCCATCTAGGTTATAGTCGTCGGAGCCTAGGTCTTTGGCCCAACGAACACCCCCCGCGTCTAATTCGAAACTTCCTAGATCTAAATGTGAATGGGGGGAACTATTGGTACCTGATTTAACGCCAACCCAAGTGGCAAATTTATCCGTCCAAGAACTTCGCATGATGACCAAATCATTTAATTCTCCTTTTAACATGTGGTCTAATGGTACAGCAGGTGCGGAATTGCTTGGACTTCTATACCAAACGACATGAAAAGGTTTGGCTAAAGCCGAGGTGGCCGACATGTAATTATGTAAGTAATTTGAAATGTCCGTGTTTGAATAGGTATTGGCCATAAAGAACATGGCAGGCGAGGTGGTACCTTTGCTATTTTCACCTGAATCAGCAAAGTTGAAAATATAATTTGTCGGCCCCGTCGTTAGCATAGGAGCAAAGCCTGTTTTGGAAAGACCTTCTGTTGTCTCTAAATTTTTCATCGTGCCTAAAGCAGTTTGCAAGGCGGACATGCCATAGGAAAGGTATTCAGTGGCATATGCCCAATATCCCGGTCCCTCATACCAAGCGCCATCTGGGGCATAAAATTTATTTGAGTAGGGTAGATTAGCGATCGCTTTGGGAATGTATTCATCCGCATATTTAGGGTCGGTTTCGGCGATGGCTAACGAGGCAACGATCAAACCTCCGTTGCAAACTTGGTTCCAATTATTATCCCCTTTTGCCCACCAAGCCGTTTCGTAAATTTTTTTATACTCATCTAAGCCTTTTGTTTTTAGCCCATTTCGAATGAATGCTCGGTCTGTTTCGGATAAAAATGGATAAAGCCAATCATAGCCTATCGCCACCCCATTGGACATTTCAGCCACATCTAAAAAATGAGATGGATTCCAATCTGAAAATTCACACACCGTTCTCATATTTGCTACAGCGGCTTCGAGATACTTTTTGTCTCCAGAAAAATTATAGGCTAACGCTAAATGTGTGGTACGGTTAAGCAATTCTCGGCTGACATCTAAAAGCCTTGGACCTATTAATGTTCTTGTTAACGGGGCCCGAGTCACAATACTATTCGCGGAGGCAATCACTGCTTTGATGTATTTATCTAAAACAGGATCTGTTGGCTGAAGTTTTTTTAATTCCGCCACCCGTTCACTCGTTAACATGAGACGAGGATGTTGGCTTTTCAACGTATTTAATGAGGCCGGCAATGCGATTATTTGAGCGACTGAATCCTCTTTTTTGCATGCGAAAAGTAAATAGGTAATGCTTAAGATGTATATAATGCGCATGCTTTTCGAGTCAATTAGGTCTTTGTCTATTCGTATTCAAAGATAAAATGATTTTTTAATTAGAACACCAAATAAAGCGGCTATTTGTGGCTCGATTATTTTATAAAAGGTAATTAGTATATAAAAATAAAAGTTTAATTTGAGCGTTAGCTTTTCGAAATCATCCGGTAAACAAATTTGGATGAGACTTTTTTCTTAATTCTATATAATCTATTAACCATGCGCCAACAAATTTTAAATCACCTCGAAGACCCAGACCAATTAGAGAAATTATACCGCTCAAACAGTTCGGAATTTGTCAAGGTTTTTAATTCTGTTTATCCTGAAATAAAGGACGAAAAATTGGCCCAATATTGGCATGCTCGGTTAAGCTATGAACGTTCAGAGATTTCTTGGGGAACAAAAAATGATTGGATTTTTATATTGTTGGCTTCTTTAGTTGCAGGTTTAATGGCCAAAATACCAGCGATATTTCAGATCAAACCAGAATTGTTTTATACACGTAACATTGCTTTTGTCGTTTTTCCCGCATTAGCTAGCTATTTTATTTGGAAGCGAAATATCCCAATGCCTCGTATTTTATTCACCGCGGCGGCCTTCATCATAGCGGCTGTTTACATGAATCTATTGCCGGATTTACCCAACAATGACACCATCATTTTGGCCTGTTTGCATGTGCCATTTTTGTTATGGGCTCTATTGGGAATTAATTTCGTAGGTCTTGATTTGAGAAATGATGAAAGCAGATTGGATTTTTTGCGATTCAATGGAGATTTTTTAATCCTAAGTGGAATTTTAGTGATTGTGGGTGGATTATTTACTGCGATTGTCATTGGCTTATTTAAAGCCATTGGGATAAAAATTGAGGACTTTTACTTCGATTATTTAGCTGTTTTTGCAGGCGCCGCATTGCCTATTATTTCCACTTTTATGACACAATCAAATCCATCGTTGGTCAATAAAGTTTCCCCCGTTGTTGCGAAAATATGTAGCCCCGTGGTATTGATTATGCTCATCGTTTATTTAGGTGCCGTTTTGTTTTCAGATAAGGATCCCTACAATGATCGGAATTTTTTATTGGTCTTTAATTTATTGTTGCTTGGAGTCATGGCCATCATCTTATTTTCTTTAGCTGAAACGGCTAAAGATTTCGGGAACTCTTGGAGTCTCGTTATTTTGCTTGCTCTTTCTGTTGTCACGATGGTTGTCAATGGAATCGCGTTTACGGCTATTCTATTTAGAATTTCAGAATGGGGAATAACGCCTAATCGGCTAGCTATTTTAGGGGCTAATTTTCTGATGCTGGCCAATTTAGTTTTTATCGCTTATCGACTGTTTAACCGGGTCATTAAAAAAGATGAAAAAACTAGCGTGGAAAATGCGATAGCTAATTTCCTTCCTATTTACATCCTTTGGGCCATGTTGGTCGTTTTTGTTTTTCCCCTACTGTTCAACTTTAGGTAATTGAATGATTGATTTTGCTAAAGGTTTAAATTAAAATTTCTGAACATGAAAATGACCTATTTTATTTTAACTGCATTGCTTGTCTCCTTGGGATCGGTCATTTTAGGTCAAGAAATGCCAAATTCGATTCAATATAGAAAACCCACCTCCTTATTTAATGGACAAAACTTAAAGGGCTGGTATACTTTTGTTCAGAAAAGAGGTAAAAATATAGATCCCAAAAATGTTTTTACCGTGGTGGACCAACAAATCAGAATCTCGGGGGAGGAGTGGGGTTGCATCACCACAAAAAAGCAATACGAGAATTATCGATTGGCCCTTGAATTCAGGTGGGGCGGAAAAACGGAGGGAAATAGAATAGACAAGGCGAGGGATTCAGGTTTGCTTTTACATTCCACTGGAGCAGATGGTGGATCTTCCGGTATTTGGATGCATTCGATCGAGTGCCAAATCATAGAAGGCGGAACAGGTGATATTTTAGTGGTGGGAGATGGCTCGGAAAAGTTTAGCATTACAGCTTCAGTGGCAAAAGAAAAGCAAGCAGGTTCTTATCGATATCAAGAAGGGGGTGCGCCAGCCATTTTGAATAAAGGTCGACTTAATTGGTACGGACGGGATGAAAATTGGCAAGACGTCATTGGATTTAAAGGAAAACAAGACATCGAAAAACCGATGGGCGAATGGAACCATTTGGAATGCATTGCTAATGGAAATGAGATAATTGTTTACTTAAATGGGGTCTTGGTCAATCGAGCAAGAGAGGTTCTGCCATCTAAAGGTCAAATTCAGATTCAAGCTGAGGGAGCTGAAATTTATTTTAGAAATATTCAATTGACGAAACAAAAAAAATCCCGCAAGAATTAACCTGCGGGATTTTAGATTTTATCATGTGCAAATTACCAACCTGGATTTTGCTTCATGCTTGGATTAAGTGCAATCTCATTGATTGGCAATGGCCATAAATAATCACGTGCTGGATCAAACTTACGGAAACTAGCCGCTTGAGTGACAATAAAGTTGTCAGCCGTTAAATTTACCTTTACCGTAGTTCCAAATTCCCTAAAGAAAAAGTTTCCTAAAATTGGTTTTGGTAATTCTATTTCAGCCGTTTTCCAACGAATTAAATCCCAGTAACGGAAACCTTCTTGAGCAAGTTCCACACGTCTTTCGCGTCTGATTTCATCACGCATAGTAAGTGCATTGGTCGTTGCAAAAGCATTGGTCAATTCAGCCACACCCCCACGCTTACGTAGGCGATTGATGGTTAAATTTAAATCAGCATCCGAAATACTTCCATCTAATTCAAATTTAGCTTCAGCATGAATTAACAATACTTCCGCATAACGGATTAGGTTACGGTCAATAAAAGATGCTTGGTTATTCCAGTCAACGATATTCCAATACTTACGGAAAGTAAATCCTGTCTTAGCGAAAACCAAAGAAGATACGTTGAATACTGGATTTGTGAAAATATAAGAATCGCCTCTCTTCAAAACGTCATCACTTAAACGCGTATCTCGGTTTACAAATACATCGGTCGATAAAACGGGTTGTACATATAAAGGAGATTTAGTGATAGGTAATCCATCCTTCATTAGGTATGAATCTACCAATGCTTTTGTTGGACTTTTATTTCCATTTTCCAGGATACCTCTACAATAAGTGTGAGATGTAACACGGTCCGTTAAGCTTACCCCGTATTGTTTGACCATTACATTTTCTCTGTTAGCCCTGCCTTCTCCCTCATATTGGAAAATATTAAAATAGGGACCTGCATACAAATCATGTTGTTTACTATCCATCACTGCTTTTGATGCAGCTACGGCCATGGTTAGATACTTTTTCGAATCACCATAGTTATGGAATTTAGCTCTAGTTCCTTCAAAAAGTGCCACACGTGCTTTGAATGCCAAAGCAGCTGTATTGGCAATACGGCCATAATCAGCAGTTCCTAAGGCCGTTGGCGTAGGCAATTTTGCCCCAGCAAAATCTAAATCACCCATGATGAGTGTTAAGATTTCATCACGAGTTGCAGATCCTGCTTTTAATTCAGGAGAGTCATCGGTAAGTGTTTTAGTTACCAAAGGCACACTTCCATACCGCTGAAGCAAATTGAAATAGCCCCAAGCTCTGAAGAATCTAGCTTCCGCTAAATAACGATCTAATATAGTTGCCGCAATCCCTGTTTTAGGACCTTTCTCTAAAATATTATTGGCCGCACGGATTAATGTATACTGCGAGTTAAAATCAGCCGTTGCCGTAGCCGGAGCTAGGCGTGAACCATCACTAATATTATTTGATGCTAAACTAAATGCATCATCAGACCAGTTGTCTTCAGTACCAAAATCAGGCAAAAACGTATATAAATAATTATTTGCCGTTTTTAAATCAGATTCTGAACGCCAAAA
>CANKVC010000144.1 GCA_947486835.1 Cytophagaceae bacterium
AAATAACGACTGCATAAATAGCTCCAATACTTGTTATCGTGGGTGAATATTTAGGATGATTCCATCCTAGAGATTGAAATGCACTTTGAAATCCGTGCAACAAGTGATAACCCAAAGAGATACAACCTAGGACATAGATAACGACCACAATAGGACTTGCAAAAACGATTTGCATTTCGTTGTATAAGGTATGTGCTTCCGTCAAATCATTTGTAAGGCGAGAAAAATACCAAAAATGTTTTAAATGGATAATTAAAAAAAGCAATAATAAAGTGCCTAATAAGCCCATGGATCTTGAATACCATTTGCTGTTAGCCGAACCGTCAACCACCGCATAAGCGACCGGGCGTTTCTTTTTATTATCAAGCCACAAACGTAAACCATCAAAGATGTGAAGAAGTAATCCGGCAAATAATACAATCTCCATCGTTCGGATCACGGGATTGGTTCCCATGAATTCAGCGCCTTCGTTGAAGGCCACTCCGCCATCATTCAAAAAGATAGTCGCATTAAGTCCACAATGCACAATAAGGAAGCTGATTAAAAACAGGCCTGTGATGGCCATCAGGAGCTTTTTCCCGAGAGATGAATTAAGAGATTTTGTTAACCAAGCCATAAATAAATGTATTTGTTAAAATTAAAATTACTCAAGCGTTTTATTTTTTTTACTAATCGAATGAATTTTAGCTATCAAAAATACGACTCAAACGCGGGTTCTTCAAATTAATCGATTAAAAAAACCATTTTTTTTAAATAATTGGATTTGCCTTATTAACTTTCCTATTCACAAATAGGTTTTATGTCGGTAAGAAAAATTGCTTATTCCTTTTTAGTTTTTTTTCTAGGTTGTTTCGCTACTCAGGCTACCCATTTAAAAGGTGGGGAAATTACGGTTAAACGTATTTCAGATAAAACGTTGACCTACGAGTTTACGTTAACTACCTATACCGAAAATAACCGGGCTAATCAGGATCAAGGAGATGTTAATTTTTGTTTTGGGGATGGTACAGCTATATTTAAGGCAAAAAGATGTTGTGGTAGCCCTGTAGATATCGGCAATGGGACCATGAAAAATATCTATAAGATCGAGTACACGTATCCGGCTCCCGCACTTTTTTATCGGGTTTCAGTTGCGATACCTAATCGGAACGATGGGGTAAGAAATATAACGCGTTCGGTGGAAGTTCCTTTTTATGTAGAAACCACTTTTTCAATCAATTCTGGATTAGGGCAAAACTCTACTCCTTTACTTTTAAATCCAGCCGTCGATTTGACAGCCGTTATAGGCCAACCCTTTATTCATAATCCTAATGCGGTGGATGCGGAGGGCGATAGTTTGGCCTACCGTTTATCCGTTTCAAAAACAGGCGATTATGAGACATGTTCTTCGGTCAGTAGGGGATTGGCGGCTCCTAATTTTCGCCAACCCAATGAAGTAGCTACTGTGCCTTCCTCATTTACGATCAACCCATTGAATGGCGATTTGATTTGGAATTCACCTCAAGAAGTTGGTTTGTACAACTGTGCTTTTATTATTGAAGAATGGAGGAATGGAGTGAAAATTTCTGAAACAGTCCGGGATATGCAGATTGAAGTTAAAGACGTGGATAATAAGGCCCCTAAAATAACGGTGCCACCTGATGTTTGCGTTCAAGCGGGTACTTTTTTAAGTGAAACGATTTCCGCTACAGATGTATTATCAAAATCGGGTCGTTTAGATCCAATCACTATTTATAGTTTTGGTAATGTATATGCAATGGATACGGTTTATGCCGTTAAACAACCTTATGCTACTTTTTCATCGTCACCCAAACAGCCAAGTCCTGCTACGGGAGTATTTAAATGGCAAACGGCTTGTCAACATATTCGAAAGGAAACCTATGACATTTTCTTTAAAGTGGAGGATAATCCACCAGTGAATGTAGGTGGTGGTGTCAAGTTGGTCGATAGTAAAATCTGGAAAGTACGCGTCATAGCGCCTACTGTCAAAGGCTTAAAGGCGACGATTAAATTGTCTACGGCCAGTGCATTATTGACATGGAATTCTTATGCATGTGCGCTACCTAATGCAAAAATTATCATTTTCCGAAAACAAGCGGCCTGTAATCCTGTGGTAAATAAAACATGCCAAACAGGAATGACATTGACTGGTTTTACGGAGATTGGCCGAGTAGATGTTACAAAGACTTCGTTTGAGGATACGAATGGTGGAGCGGGTTTAATGAAGAATGCGAATTATAGCTATGTGTTAGTGGTCATATTTACTAATAGCAAAGGCTCGGACGATTATAGTCCCATGTCGGAATCTGCATGTGTTTTGATTCCTTCAGCGGCTCCTTTAATGACCAATGTGTCTGTTCTAAAAACGGATGCGAAGGTAGGGGAGATGTTGGTCAAATGGACTAGGCCATTGAAATTAGATACCGTTTATTATCCGGGTCCTTATCAGTATGTTGTTCAGAGAGCGGATGGCCAAAGTGGAAGTAATTTTACTCCAATTTCGTCAGGGATCCCGGCTCAAATTTCACCGGCCAAATTGGATACTGTTTATGCGGATAAGAATTTAAATACGGTAGCCGGTGCTTATCGGTATAAAGTAGATTTTTATTACTCTCAAAATAATCAGTTCAAATTATTAGATTCACCGAGTCCGGCAAGTTCCGTCTTTTTGTTGGGACAAGCGGCTGTCAAATCTGTTAAACTGGCCTGGTCAGCTAATGTGCCTTGGTCGAATGATTTTCAAGTGCACCGAGTATTCCGCGAGACTCCTAGGGGTTCAGGGAAGTTTAACCAAATTACTGAAGTTTCGGTTGCCGGCCCTAACACCTATACTTTTACGGACCAAGGAATAGATTATTTTACTCAGGATGGCAAATTTGACATGGTGATTTCACCGGATTCAACGTATTGTTATTATGTAGAGACAGTTGGTACCTATGGAGAAGGTTTGCCTCGAATAGGCTTAATCAATGCTTCACAAATTGTCTGCGTAAAGCCCCAATCTGATGTAAATCCATGTGCGCCTAAACTAAGTTTGGCCGCTTTAAATTGTGAAAGTTTAGATGCCTCGTTGAATTGCCAGTTTACAAGTTTTACTAATACGCTTATTTGGACACCTACCTTGACGGGATCTTGCGATCAGAGTATTGCGAGCTATCGAATTTATTATTCGAAGGACGGAACAACATTTGGGAAAATAGGAGAAGTTTCTGATTTAAAATATTTGCATCAAAAAGCAGACTCGTTTATTGGTTGTTATTATGTCACGGCCGTAAGCCAATTGGGCAAAGAGTCGGCCAAGAGTGAAACTGTGTGCCAAGATAATTGCCCTTCATTCGATTTGCCTAATTTGTTTAGTCCTAATGGGGATGGTAAAAATGATGTATTTCAAGCGATGAGATGTCCAAGATTTGTGGCACAAGTTTCTTGCAAAATAGTGGATCGGAATGGCCAATTAGTTTATCAATATACAGGAGATATCAATGGATTTGGTTGGAATGGAAGGGATTTAAATGGAAACGTCATGGCGGCGTCAACGTATTTTTACACCTGCGATGTGATATTTGATGTGAAGAATGAGGCGTTAAAGACTAAGCAACTGAAGGGCTGGGTTGAATTAGTAAAATAACAAAATATGCAAGTGATTATTGACGGGAATTGCCGGTTTTGCCTGGGGTCAACTAAATTGTTAAGGCGTATGTTGGCTGTCCAATTACATGTAATTACTCAGTATGACCTGGAATATTCGGATATTCAAAATCGATTTAATCCTTCTGATTGGGCAGTTGATAGCATCAAATTGATTGTTGGCAATCAACTATTCATGAAGTCTAAGGCTATTTCTGCTTTGATGGTGGAGGCTCACTGGTACTTCCAACCTTTACGTATTTTCTTTTTATTGCCAACAGGGTTTTTGGATGCTATGTATGATTTCATAGCCAAGAATCGATATTTATGGGGCAAGGAAGATAACTGCGAAGTTATTTAGGTGTATATGGTGTGGTTTGTGTAAAGAAACTTAGTGGCAAAGATTCATCCCAGCGTATGGCTGCTTGCTCAAGGCCAGCGCTATTGAAATGAATGCCATCCCATCGATATTTTTCCCCAGTCAAAGTTTCTAAATCAGCTCCGACAACCGTATTTTTTATTTCAGTCAAAATTCTTTTTTGAGCGGACTTAACTTTCATGATGGGCTCAGAGGTTCCACCCGTATTGCTTTTTGCAATGGAGAATGTTAATTGAGGTGCATCTAATAAATCTCTTGTTTTCTGAACATACATTTTTGTGGATTCAACTATCTTATTTTCTGACAATAAACCATCATTTTCCCCATGAGCTACTAAAATTCCTCTCAATCCTGTCTTTGAAATTTCATTCACTAAGCGCTTCTCAAATAAAGAATAAGGATACCTCAATTTCCAATCAAAAAATGGGTGCGGGAATGATAAACCATAAGCTGATAATCCCCATTGTTCAGAACTAGAGCCCCCAATTCCTGTGTTGTATATTCTGACAGGAACATTTAATTTGACTTTTAATTTCTCAGCTAGTCGGCCCCAATAATTATTAATTGCACCATCAAATTGCCAAATTAATATATCGCACCAAGTTGGATCATAGTTTTCAATGGAATATGGTTTTTGTCCTTCTACAAGTGAATGACCAATAACAGCAAAGACTTCGCCAACTTTCACATTCCAAGTTAAAAGCGTATCCGTATAAACTTTGCCGTCATTAAATAATTGGATTTGCGGGTAATATCCACCGGCCTTTAAGGTAAACTTACCTTTGAATTCTTTGGTGCTTGGGTCTATGTTTAGTGCCAACCAATCAGTCGAAACACCCCTTAATGAACTATTGAATTTTATTTTAGCCGATTGAAAACTTTTATCAGATTTACCAATGATCGTGATAGAGCCTTCATTGTTTGTATTTCTTTGTACAAAATCTATGCTATTGACTTTGTCAATAATAACTTTTGAGTTGGCAATAAATTTAGGTGTAATATCTTCTGACTTACAACCATTCAGTAAGAGAATTAAGCCCAAAAATGATAATATCGATAAATTTTTAATCATAGTTTTAAAGGGCTATGTGTTTTCTGTATTTCAGAAAACGCTTCATTTTTTTATCTTTGCAAACAAATTTACATTAAATAATTAATTTATAAATGAAGGCATATATTTTTCCTGGTCAAGGATCGCAATTTCCTGGAATGGGCAAAGACCTATTTGAAACCTATTCGTTTGCAAGGGAAATATTTTCTGAAGCGGATGAACTTCTTGGATTTTCTATTTCTGAAATCATGTTTAACGGCTCTGAAGACGAGCTTAAGCAAACGAA
>CANKVC010000145.1 GCA_947486835.1 Cytophagaceae bacterium
AGGAGATGAAAAATTCCTAGCGGCTCATAAGCAAGTGCATCGATTCGTTTTTGACAAAATGATTAATTTTAACACAGGAGAATGGTGGCCATTATTGACCCGTGAGGGAGAGCCCATCTGGCGACACATGGCCACTTCTTGGAAAATAAATTACCATAATGTGCGATCCATGATTTTAAGTTATGAAAAACTAGACGCTATTATCGCATCATAAAAATGAGAATACTTGTCAGTTTTGCCTTGTTATTATGCATGAGTAATTCGTTGATGGCCCAAAAAATGAGTCAATCGAACGAATTACTGAGTATTTTAAAGCAATATTTCGAATCAAGTACTTCTTCAGGGTCAAAATCAAAACAAGCGCAAAGAACATTCTCCATCAAATCAGATTCGCTATTTATCTACTTTTATGATCCAGAGGATTTATTTACCAAAGGAGAATATCGGGATACTAATGCGATCCCCTTGGGCCAATTGGAAAAAGTGGTGGTGGTGTCAGGAAGAAGTGCTGAAGGGGCAGCTGGAGTAGGAATTCAATTTATTCCTAGGTTTATAGAACCTTCCGTGGCTAAACCTAGAAGTGACAATAATGGGGCAGTGGGAGAAGTTAGCGCACAAAATTTATCACAAGTAGCGGCTGGAACTTTAAATCAAAAAATGGCTGGACAGGTTGCCGGGGTCACTGTAGGGAATGATAATTCTCCTGGAGGAGCGGCGATGGTACGGATACGGGGATTTGGTTCTATCAATGCAAATAGTCCATTGTATGTAGTGGATGGAGTGCCCATCACCAATCTTAACACCATTAACCCCAATGATATAGAATCAGTTAATGTGTTAAAAGATCCGTCGACTACAGCTATTTATGGGGTGCGGGGTGCGAATGGAGTTGTATTAATCAAGACAAAAACGGGAGGAACAACCACTTTTAAAATTCCGGAGGAAATCTTACATCAAAAACCATTGCCCTATACTTTATGGGTGTATGGTAAAAAAGCCAAAGAGTTTAAAAAGGAAGGGGTCGGAGAAAAAATCCAGGAGCTTTTGAAATAAATCAGTTATATATATGATACCCAATTTATCCAATTTTATTTCCAGGTTTAATCAATATATTCAGCATTTAACATCCTCGAATCTTGGCACTTTTATTTTAAGTCTATTCATTTATTTGATTTTTTCTAGTATCTATTTTCCAGAATCTGTCTTCAAAAAGCTTAACAAATCCTTTAGTCAAAATGAAATCTTCATTCAAGATTTTGTCAATCATAAAATTGATCATCCATTAGAAGCTACAAAAAACAAAGATGAAGGGGATCATTTTATGAAAAGGGAATTAAGAATTAGCCCCTATTTAGTAGGTAAAATATTTCATTTAAACGCCTTGAAACTATTCTACCTTCAATCACTCTCTTTAATTGCCTTTATTTGGATTTTTTTTAACACCGTTAAAAAACTGATGCATAACGACGCAAGCATCGCATTTTGGTCGGTCCTAGCTATGTTATTTACCTATGTAGGACATTCATTTAATTACGACACCCTATTTTATGACTCATTTGCCTATTTAGGCCTCATGCTCTCAATTTATTTTTATGACAAAAAAGTATCTGTCTTATTTTTAGTTTTTTGCTTTTTCGTGGATGAAAGATCGGTAATTCCTTCTTTGGTTATGCCTATTTATTTCATCCTAAATAAATATGAGTTTTCAAAAATCGCTACAAGTATAAGTGAGGTCTTTAGGTTACTTATTTTAAATAATAAAAGTTTCTATTTTGTATCCGTAAGCATCAGCGTCTATGTCATTATTAGAACAATCTTATATGTACAATTCGACTTAAAAACACCGGTAGGCTCAAATTCAGGAGTAAGCATAGGATTTGCATTAAGGCATGGAATGAATATGATTTATGCGATTTATTATGCACAAAAAATATTTTTGATTTTCCCGATTTTAGCTATTTGCACATTGACTGTTAAAAAGCATTACTGCCTAGCAATTTCTCTTTTTCTAATATTTACGGCTTGTTTAGTAGTTTCAACTAGTGTTGACGACGTGACAAGAAGTATGTCTTTTTCATTCATTTTGATTTTCATTACATTTAAATTAGCTGCTGAATTTAATGAGGTCAGCCCCTTGAGGCATATACTTTATTTGATGTTCATCATACATCTGATCACTCCCACATATACATTATTATTGAATTTAGTTCCCATGGTGCCATGGCAATGGGGGAAACTTATTTAAATTCTTAATTTATAAATTAACCATAAAATAGGTTAATCTATAGAAATTTGTGAATATCCACTATTTTTACAAAAAGATATCCAAACACCTCTATGAATTGCTCTTGTTTTAAAAATAGTTTTTTGGTTTTTATATTATTGATCAGTATCAATATCCTAGGACAGACGACCATTATATACCCTCATAATCGTCAAATATTCCAAAGGAATTCTCAAAACGAAGCCACCATTGCTTTACTGGGGAAATGCAACCAAGACTTAGATTTGATTCAATACAAATTTGAGCCCGTTAAAAAAGGACAAGGTACTTTAATTGACTGGACATCATTGAATACGGCTCCCCTAGGTGGTTATTATCAAGAAAATGTGTTAGTTAAAGGAGGTTGGTATACCTTGAAAATAAGAACTTATAAAAATTCTAAATTAATTGACTCAACCTCCTTACAAAGAGTTGGCGTGGGTGAAAACTTCATCATTGCCGGTCAATCAAATGCACAAGGTTCTGCGAGGGATACCAATTTAAGTAGTGGAGCTAAGGATGACCGAGTGAATGTCGCTAATTTTTATAATTATTACACATTTTATAATAGTTCCACCACAAATAAAAAAATTGGTGACCTCAGTACCGACTTCCCTTTCACAGAGTTTTCTAAACTAGATTCTCAAGCGACCATTGGTCCCATGGGATTATCTAATTATTACTGGCCAAGGCTTGGGGATATGTTAACCGAAAAATACAACGTACCGGTAAGTTTCATCAATGCGGCATGGCTAGGCACTAAAATGCGCAATTGGTATGAATCATCACAAACTAACCCAAAACCATCTCAAAATCCCTTCAATCCTGATTTATATTATACGGCAGGATATCCTTTTATAAATTTAAAAAGGTCCGTTGAGCTTTATGGATTTAAAAATGGAGTCAGAGCCATCTTGTGGCACCAAGGGGAAACCGATTCATTCTCATTTAAGAATGATAACGAGGAAACGAAAAAAGCAGAAGCAACAAAATACAAAAACCAACTCATTGACGTGATCAAAAATTTACGAAATCAAACGGGTATTGAGGTGCCTTGGCTAGTATCTGAGATTTCATTTGCAGCAGGTAGAGTCGATGGAGTTTGTACGTCCAACTATTGGGACAATAATTTCATACAGGCTCAAAGGGAAGTTGTCACGTCAAGTGATTTGCCACAAGTTTTCAGTGGACCCAATACAGACAATGTAGAAATACCTCGAAAAAACGATGAAATTGCCGCATGCGTTCACTTTTCTCCAGCAGCATACGAAGAAGTTGCAAATCTTTGGTCAGAGAAAATCAACGCCGCCATTACAGGAAACATCAAGGCGATAACAGCCAAAGAGTTCCCTAAATTGTCACTTTTGTGCGATCTGAATAATCAAACAACGGCTAAACTTTCATCCAGCGTATTCACCAAAATAAAATGGTTCAACGAGAGCAAATTGGTCGATAGCTCATTCACCTTAAATAAAATCAATTCTGGGAAATACACGGTTCGACTAGAAGACGCAAAAGGAAATCAATATACGATTCCAGAATTTCAAATGTTAACGTTACCTCAGCCTATAAAACCTACTATACAGAGTACCGGTGATACTTTATTTTGTGCTGGAAAGAGTGTTGAGCTAAAAGCTAATGGAAGTGCCAACATGAAATTCACATGGAGTACAGGGGCTCAAAGTTCCAATATAATAATCAACGAATCCGGTACTTTTAAGGTATTGGGAACCAATGAGTTCAATTGCAAAACATCCTTTTCAAATGCCATTCAAACAAAAGTATTTGACAATCCAGCAGCTCCTATAATCGCACAAGAAAGTCCCTATTTTTTAAGTGGAAAAACAAAAACAGATGGAGATATTAAATATGCTTGGGAGTTTAATGGATCGCCACTAAGTGAAATCAAATCTGTTTTAAGAGTTAAAGAGGCAGGTAAATACTCAAATACTGCCTTTAAAAAATATTCAACTACGCTAACATGTATATCTCCGAAAGTTGAATTCAATTATACACTTCCAGAAGATTTCGGCTTAACAGTATTTCCAAATCCAGCTAGTGCCTTAATTTCTATTCAATCTAAATCTTCTTTAAATGGGGCAGTCATTAAAATATATACAATGGATGGAAAAATATTAATGGATTCTAACATTATTCAAGACGGTACAGCACAAATTAATGTAGGACAAATTAATCAAGGACTTTACAAAATATTGGTAAAAACAGCCGATGGTATGATTTACCAAAAAAATATCAGTGTTTATCGTTAATGATACAATAACACAATAAAAAAGCCCCAAATAAATATTTGGGGCTTTTGGTTGACCTACTAGGATTCGAACCTAGAAAACCAGAACCAAAAACTGGTGTGTTACCTTTACACCATAGGTCAATCTTAATAGAGTGCAAAATTAAGCGCTTGCGCTGTAATTATCAAACATTGATTCAAAATAATTGAATTATTTCTCTAGAATTAGGTTCAAGCGCTGAAAATCAAGCTATTAATTTTAATTTTTCCAATTAGCTGATCAGTTCCATAGAAGACACCATTGCCTCCGCATTGATTTTCCTGACTAAGCCTTGCAAAACTTTTCCCGGTCCACATTCAATAAATTCGGTGGCCCCCGCAGAAACCATTGCTTCGATCGATTGAGTCCAACGAACCGGACCGGTCAATTGAGCAATTAGATTGGCTTTGATTTCCACTTCATTTTGGGATGCTTTTGCATTTACATTCTGAAATATTGGGCATATCGGGCGATCAATTTTGGCCGCTTCAATGGCCGCGGCTAACTCCAATCGGGCTGGCTCCATAAATGGGGAATGAAAAGCGCCGCCTACGGGCAACAATAATACTCTTTTCGCACCTGCTTCTTTTAATTTTTCACCGGCAAGCTCAACACCTTGGATACTTCCTGAAATGACCACTTGGCCTGGGCAGTTGAAGTTTGCGGCTACCACTTCGCCATTAAACTCAGCACAAACTTTTTCAATTTGTTCATCACTTAAGCCCAAAACAGCAGCCATCGTGCTTGGTTCGATTTCACATGCTTTTTGCATGGCTAATGCACGCTTGGAA
>CANKVC010000146.1 GCA_947486835.1 Cytophagaceae bacterium
CATCGGTGGAGATGAGTTAACAGTCGCTTGGCAAATTCCATCTTCTTTGACTCGCAAGAGCTCATTCATGACGCATGAAGTGTTTCATAAATACCATTCCGAACATGGGATGTTGCGCTATTTAAAGTCCTTGGAATCCAAAGATTTATCCATGGTGCATTCCATGATTTCCTTAGGTTCTTGTACGATGAAGTTGAATGCGACGACTGAAATGATCCCTGTGACTTGGCCAGAGCTTGGAAAAATTCATCCATTTGCGCCGGGGGATCAGACGCGCGGGTACCAACGATTAATCATGGAGTTAAACGATTGGTTATGTGAAATTACCCGTTTTGCGGCCATGTCGATGCAACCAAACTCTGGAGCCCAAGGTGAGTATGCGGGTTTAATGGTAATCCGTGCCTATCATGCCTCGAGAGGTGATTCGCACCGGAATATTGCCTTGATTCCTTCCTCAGCGCATGGAACAAATCCGGCCTCGGCGGTGATGGCGGGCATGAAAGTTATCGTGACTGCTTGTGATGCCCATGGCAACATCGATGTAGCCGACTTGCGTGCAAAGGCGGAAGAACACAAAGATAATTTGGCCTGCTTAATGGTCACTTATCCGAGTACCCACGGCGTTTTTGAAGAAGCTATTCAGGAAATTTGCCAAATGATTCATGATTTTGGCGGACAAGTTTACATGGATGGTGCGAATATGAACGCTCAGGTGGGATTAACTTCCCCTGCAACGATCGGTGCCGATGTATGTCATTTAAATTTACATAAGACTTTTTGTATTCCTCACGGAGGCGGTGGTCCTGGAATGGGGCCTATCGGCGTTGCGAAACAATTAGTTCCTTTTTTACCTGGTCACGTGATGACTGATTCAGTAGCTGCAGAATCGCATGGAGCAGTTTCAGCTGCGCCAGTAGGATCTGCCAGTATTTTGGCGATCTCTTACGCATACATTGCCATGATGGGTGGAGAAGGATTGACAAGAGCTACGGAAACAGCGATTTTGAATGCTAATTACATCAAAGCAAGATTGGAAAAAGAATTCCCAATTCTATATACAGGTTCTCAAGGCCGTTGCGCACATGAGATGATTGTCGATTGCAGACCCTTTAAAATTTCTGCTGGTGTAGAGGCTGAAGACATTGCGAAGCGACTAATGGATTATGGTTTCCATGCTCCTACCCTATCATTTCCTGTGGCTGGCACCCTGATGATCGAACCGACAGAATCAGAAAATAAAGAAGAGTTAGATCGTTTTTGCGATGCCTTATTAAGCATCCGAGAAGAAATTAGAGAAGTGGAAAATGGAAGCGCCGACAAACTAAATAATGTATTGAAAAATGCACCGCATACGCAAAACATTGTTTTAATCGGCGAATGGAATCGCCCTTATTCAAGAGAAAAAGCGGTATTTCCGTTGCCGTATGTGAAGTCGGCGAAATTCTGGCCAACCGTCTCTCGAATAGATTCAGCCTATGGAGATCGTAATTTGGTTTGTGCCTGCGAGCCGATTTCGAGCTACGTGGAAAACGCCTAGATTCAGACTCATTTTTTAATCGTTCTTTGCCATTAATTTGGTATTTATGATTTTGATTGTGTTTTATGAAATTTAATTTAGTATGCTTGCATAACACTTTAAATTTTATTTATATTTACTTCTTGGCTTTCATAAACGATTATTCTTTGAAAACCAATGAGAGTTAACCTCATTAAACTATTAAAAACAAATATCATTTCTGATGAATCGTTCAATTAAAAAAGTAGCCATACTAGGCTCGGGAATCATGGGCTCACGCATAGCCTGTCATTTCGCAAATATTGGGGTACAGGTACTTCTTTTAGACATCGCGCCAAAAGAATTGAATGCAGAAGAAGAAGCGAAGGGTTTATCTCTTGAAAGCCCTTTGGTGAAGAATAGGATTGTAAATCTTGCATTCCAACAAACATTAAAATCGAAACCTGCCTCCTTATACCAAGCCGGATTTGCGGCTAATATCCAACTAGGAAATTTTGACGATAATCTGTCTGGGATCGTAGATGCCGATTGGATCATGGAAGTGGTCGTAGAGAATTTGGCCATCAAAAGGTCTTTATATGATCGCGTGGAGCAATTCAGGAAAGAAGGAACTTTAATCACGTCCAATACCTCTGGAATTCCCATTCATTTAATGGCGGAAGGCCGTTCAGCCGATTTTCAAGCACATTTTTGCGGCACTCACTTCTTTAATCCTCCCCGTTATTTACGTTTATTAGAAATCATACCGACTCCAAAAACGGATTCAGCGGTCGTTGAATTTTTATTGGCCTATGGCGAAACGCAATTGGGGAAAGCAACGGTCCTTTGTAAGGATACCCCGGCATTTATCGCCAACCGCATCGGTGTTTATTCCATGATGCAGACGATGAAAGTGGTGGAAGAATTAGGATTAAGTGTAGAGCAAGTGGATAAATTGACCTCTAAAGTCGTAGGCCGACCGAAATCCGGAACCTTCCGCCTTTCGGATGTGGTTGGTTTAGATACCACCGTTCATGTCGCAAATAATTTGAATGCGGCATTAACGGAAGATGAAAGCAAATCGATTTTCGAATTGCCTTCAATGATGCAAAAATTAATGGACAACAAATGGCTCGGCGATAAAACCGGCCAAGGATTTTATAAAAAGACGAAAGACTCAACGGGCAAAACGGTCATCTTAAGTTTGGATTTACAAACTTTTGAATATCGGGCGGCACAGCGAGTTTCCTTTGAAACCCTGGAGCGTTCGAAGGCCGTAGACCAATTGGCCGATCGCTTTGCACTTCTTTTAGCAGGCCAGGATTTAGCCGGTGAATTTTACCGCAAAACAATCTTAGACGGTTTCCGCTACGCATCCAATCGCGTACCTGAAATCGCGGATGATTTGGTGAAAATTGACCAAGCCATTTGTGCAGGTTTTGGTTGGGAAATGGGCGTATTTGAAACTTGGGATGCAATTGGCGTCGAAAAGGCGAATGCAATGATGGCAGATTTAGGCCTATCTCCTGCGCCATGGGTGAAAGAGATGTTGGCCCTCGGCCACTCAACTTTCTACAAAACCGAAGGAGGAAAACGTCTCTATTACAACTTAGCTAGCAAAAGCTATCAAGTCATTCCAGGCCAGGAAAAACAAATCAGTTTATCGATTCTTAAACCGACTAACACGGTATTTAAAAACGATGATGCCCACATCATCGATTTAGGTGATGGCATCGTGGGCTTAGAATTCCATTCAAAAATGAATACGATGGGCCAAGGAGTCCTCGAAGGTCTCGCTTATGCCATTGAAACGGCGGAAAAAGATTTTCGTGGTTTGGTTATTGGAAATGAATCTAACGAAGCTTTTTCGGCGGGTGCAAATTTAGGCATGTTGTACATGTTTGGCATCGAGAAGAAATTTGACGAAGTGAACCAGATGATTGCCACATTCCAAGAATCCATGATGCGCGTTCGCTATTCCAGCATTCCAGTGGTGGTGGCGCCACATACCTTAGCATTAGGAGGTGGTTGCGAAATCAACTTACATGCAGATAAAATCGTGGCCCATTCAGAATTGTATATGGGTTTAGTGGAAGTGGGTGTAGGTTTAATCCCAGCGGGTGGTGGAACGAAAGAGATGGCATTGAGAATGGGAGATGCGAGGAGAGCGGGGGATGTGGAGTTGAACCGACTCCAACAAGCCTTCATGAATATCGCAACAGCGAAAGTGAGTACTTCCGCACATGAAGCGCTTGAAATGAACTATTTGCGAACTCAGGATCGCATTGTATTAAACCGAAGCCAAGTTATTAGTGAGGCGAAAAAAGAAGCCATCTTATTAGCTGAGGCGGGATATGTACAAAAAAATCGCCGAAGCGATGTGTGGGTTGAGGGCAAGCAAGGCTTGGCTTTATTCAAAGCAGGAATTCAGGGGATGTTGATGGGCCGATATATTTCAGAACACGATGCCTTGATTGCCAATAAATTAGCTTTTGCTATTTGTGGGGGAGATTTGGATGCGCCCCAACAAGTTACCGAACAATATTTATTGGATCTTGAGCGCGAAGCATTTTTATCGCTGACTGGAGAACAAAAAACTATGGACAGAATTGGAAGCCTATTAAGTGGCGGAAAACCTTTAAGAAATTAATCAATTACGAACATGAATGCATACATAATAGCGGGATATCGTACGGCGGTAGCCAAGGCCAATCGAGGAGGATTTCGCACCATGCGGCCGGATGATTTGGCAGCGGAAGTGATTAAACATTTAATGGCGCAGGTTCCTTCGGTGGACCCGGCTTTAGTCGACGATTTAATCGTGGGAAATGCGATTCCAGAAGCGGAGCAAGGCATGCAAATGGCGCGCTACATTTCTTTATTGTCACTCCCAAAAAGTGTTCCTGGATTTATCATCAATCGCTATTGCGGTTCAGGATTGGAAGCAATTGCATTGGCTTCTGCCAAAGTAGCCTCAGGGATGGCGGATTGTATCATTGCCGGTGGAACGGAATCGATGACGATGTTGCCGATGATGGGTCATAAAACGGTATTGAATTACGGAATCGCCAATGAGCACCCTGATTATTACATCGGGATGGGATTGACCGCGGAGGAAGTGAGTAAAAAATACAATGTGACTCGGGAAGAGCAAGATGCTTTTTCTTTCGCATCGCATCAAAAAGCATTAGCAGCACAGAAAGCAGGCTTATTTGCAGACCAAATTGTTCCCGTGAAAGTTTCCGAGAATTATTTCGATGCCAAATCAGGCACGAAAAAAACGCGCGAATGGGTGGTATCTCAGGACGAAGGTCCTCGAGCAGATACAACATTAGAGGCGCTGGGTAAATTAAAGCCGGTTTTTGCTATGGGTGGTTCAGTAACCGCCGGAAATGCTTCCCAAACTTCTGATGGCGCGGCTTTCGTTTTAGTGGTTTCAGAAAAATTTGTGGAACAGTATAAGTTGAAGCCCATTGCCAAAATGCTCAGCTATGCCGCGGCAGGTGTGGAACCAAGCCTCATGGGCATCGGGCCGGTGGAAGCGATTCCAATCGCCTTGAAAAAAGCGGGACTAAATTTAGCAGACATTGATTTGATCGAATTGAATGAGGCCTTTGCGGCACAGTCTTTGGCCGTCATCAAAACCTTAGGCATCGATCAAGAAAAAGTAAATGTCAATGGAGGGGCGATAGCTTTGGGACATCCGCTGGGTTGTTCGGGAGCAAAATTATCCATCCAACTATTCCATGAACTTCGCCGCCGCAATAAAAAATACGGCATGGTAACCGCTTGTGTAGGTGGTGGCCAAGGAGTGGCGGGTATTTACGAATTG
>CANKVC010000147.1 GCA_947486835.1 Cytophagaceae bacterium
GGCCCAAATACAACAGCGACTTTATTAGCTTTAATCGAAGCAAAACATGACCGCATCACGAGCATGCACATTAAAGACCGCAAGAATAAAGATAATGGAGGTCAAAATGTTATTTGGGGTCAAGGAAATACTCCATTGAAAGATATCTTAGGATTATTGAAATCTAAAAAATACAAGTTCCCAGCTTCCATCGAGTTAGAATATGATATTCCTGCTGGTTCGGATGCAGTCCAAGAGACCAAAAAATGTGTGGAATACGCGAAAGCGATCCTTTCATAAATTAAGAATCTACCTATGAATCGCGTTGTTAATCTACCATTTTGATTAGCAACGCGATTTTATATAAGCCAAAAAATACAAAAAAATAAAACCATGAAGTCAAAATCTACTTTTTTTATCGTTCTGATGAGCTTTTTAACTTTCGTCATGAATGCACAAGAAATTGCAAATCCGTATGGATTAACCACCCAAGTGAAAACTAAATATGGTACTTTAGAAGGTACCTTCGATACTAGAACAAAAATTGCCAGTTTTAAAGGTGTTCCCTTTGCGTTACCTCCAGTAGGAGCCTTAAGATGGAGAGAGCCGATGGATCCAAAACCATGGAGTGGCGTTTTACAAGCTAAGAAATTCGGTCCAAAAGCAATCCAAGCTCCCTTATTTGGCGACATGGGTTTTCGTAGCAATGGAATGAGCGAGGATTGTTTATATCTAAACATTTGGTCCCCTAATCCAAAATCGACTGCCAAATTACCTGTGTTAGTTTATTTTTATGGAGGTGGATTTATGGCCGGTGATGGTTCAGAGCCCAGATATGATGGAGAAGTAATCGCTCAAAAAGGAATTGTTACCGTCACGGTCAATTACCGTTTGGGCTTATTAGGTTTCTTTTCTCATCCTGAGTTAACGAAAGAATCCCCACATAAGGCCAGCGGAAATCAAGGTTTATTAGACCAATATGCCTCATTGAAATGGGTCAAAGAGAATATTGAAAATTTCGGAGGTGATCCAAACCGTGTGACTATCGCAGGTGAATCAGCAGGGTCTATGTCGGTAAGTGCCCAAATGGCATCTCCCCTATCTAAAAACTTAATTCATGGTGCGGTAGGCGAAAGTGGAGCCTGGATCGGTTCAGGCTTAGGACCTGTAACGTTAAAAGATGCCGAAAAGGTAGGCGTTACTTTTGGCGAAAAAGCAGGTGCTAAATCTTTGAAAGAATTAAGGGATATCTCTACCTTAGACTTATACCAAAAAATGTTAGAGCCAGGAATGCCACGTTTTTCAGCATGCATCGATGGATATTTTATTTCAAAAACGTTGCCTGAGATATTTGCCAACAAAGAGCAGGCGATGGTTCCATTGCTATTAGGCTGGAATTCAGAAGAGATGAATTATAAGTCCATGACGAAAGGACAGCCAATAACTACAGAAAATTATTCAGCGGCAGTTAAAGACTTGTACAAAGAAAATGCTGATAAGATTTTAGCTCTTTATCCGGGTAAGTCGGCTGAGGAAGCAGAACAATCCGCTACTGATTTAGCAGGTGACCGTTTCATCGGTTTCTCGACTTGGAAATGGTTTGATATGCACCGTAAAAACAGCCAAAATCCAGTTTATCGATATTATTTTGCAAAGCCTAGACCTGAAATGATCGTAAAAGGTGTCCAAGCAGCTCTTGCGGGTGGAGTGGTGAAAGCTGATCCCAATGCCCCTAAACAAGCCGCACCCAAAGGTGCTGTCCACTCGGCAGATATCGAGTATTTCATGGGAAATCTATCGACCAATTTGACCTATGGTTGGACCCCTGATGACCATAAAACCTCCAAAGACATGCAAGATTATTTAGCTAATTTCATTAAAACTGGAAATCCTAACGGAGGCAAATTGACGAATTGGCCTGCTTCAGGCCAAGAAGCCCAACCAGAATACATAATATTAGATGCTAACCCTCGCGTAGTCAAAGGGACAAAAGATGCTCGTTATGAATTATTAGATTCGATTATCTTTAAGAAATAATTTTCGAATCTAAATAAAATTAAAGGCCGTTTTTTAAACGGCCTTTTTTCATGTCTATAATTGATTATTTTTACCAGATCATTTTAATTCAATATGTCAAACTCGATTATCAAATCAGCATTACTATCCTACGGGATGTCTGGACGTGTATTCCATGCCCCTTTCATTGATTTACATCCAGGATTTTCTCTAGCAGGTGCTTGGGAAAGAAGCAACAAAAATATTCAAAAGGATTATCCTGGGGTTAAATCCTATGCAAGTATAGACGAAATTTTAGCAGATCCCACGATCGATTTAGTCGTAGTTAACACGCCCATTTACTCCCATTATGAATATGCATTAGCTGCATTAAATGCGGACAAACATATCATTGTAGAAAAAGCGTTTACGACTAATTTACAAGAAGCCTTAGCATTGGATGCATTAGCTAAATCAAAATCAAAACACATTTTTGTGTACCAAAATAGGCGTTTAGATTCCGATTTCCTAACTGTAAAGAAAATAGTAGATGCAGGCGTATTAGGCGAGTTGGTGGAAGTGGAGATCAGATACGATCGATTTAATGGAGCTCAATCACCCAAATTACACAAAGAAATTCCAGGACCCG
This sequence comes from Cytophagaceae bacterium, assembly GCA_947486835.1. GTDB lineage: Bacteria > Bacteroidota > Bacteroidia > Cytophagales > Spirosomataceae > Aquirufa. The sequence goes on from CANKVC010000147.1 coordinate 2,624, forward strand.
GTGCTGGCATCGTGAAAGATTTAGGACCACACCTTATCGACCAAGCCATTTATTTATTTGGATCACCGGAAAAAATATTCGCGGATTTACGAATGACGCGTCCTGAAACCCAAGTAGATGATTATTTTGAAATATTATTCTATTACCCTAACCTAAGGGTTCGACTTAGAGGCGGGTATTATTTCAAAGAGCCTGTCCCATCGTTTCAATTGCATGGAAAAAAGGGAAGCTTTTTGAAAGTGAGGGCCGACAAACAAGAGTCTGATCTATTAGCCGGCTTAAAGCCAAAGGGAGATGATTGGGGCACGGAAACGGAAAATGATTTTGGGATTTTGCACGTAGATGGCCAGGAAAAAATTAGAATTCCATCCGAAAAAGGGAATTTCATGTATTTCTATGAAAATGTATTTGACACCCTTCAGGGGCGAGCTGAACCATTTGTTCCAGCCATGCAGGGAGCTCAATGCATGCAAGTGATTGATGCTGTTTTCGAAAGCCATGAAGCGCAAAAAGTGATTCATTTAAATTCATTATAACTCAAAATGGAAATCCCTCCAATGCTTTTCACTCAATTTGAACCTGAATTATCCAAAAAAATTCAGCAAGTTGGCGTAGTCAGAAAATTCAAAACGGATGAATTCCTGATGAAGACGGGACAGTCGATTCGTTCTGCAGTATTAGTTACCAAAGGCATTATTAAAGTGTTTCGAGAGGATGATGAAGGAAATGAGATATTCATGTACAACCTCCATCCAGGAGAGGCCTGTGCTATTTCGATGACCTGTGCGGCCCGGCAAATCGCTTCCCAAATCATGGCGAAAGCATTGATTGATACTGAAGTTATTGCCATTCCTGCCGAGTTAATGGATGAATGGGGTTCAAAGTATAAATCTTGGTATCAATTTGTATTAGAAACGTATCGATCTAGGTTTGAGGAATTATTGGATACATTAGATCAAATAGCCTTTAGAAACTTAGATGAGCGTTTGCTTTGGTACCTAAAACAACATCAAAAAAGCTTAAAAACGAATGTCCTAAAGGCCTCGTTTACCGAAATTGCCCATGAACTCAACTCGTCAAGAGAGGTTATTTCAAGGCTTATCAAAAAATTAGCGGAGAAAGGACACATCAAAATGCATAAAAATCAAATTGAAATCATCGACTTAAAAGGACTGTGATAAAAGTCACTAATTAGCATGGGAATTTGATCTAAATTTGTCCCAACAAAAAAAAGAAAATGGAAATATTTGGCTATTTCGCCTCCTTACTCATCGGCTTATCCTTAGGTTTAATTGGCGGTGGCGGATCCATTTTAACAGTCCCTGTTTTAGTCTATCTGTTCGGCGTAAATCCAGTTTTAGCTACGGCCTATTCGTTATTTATCGTGGGCGCAAGTAGTCTAGTCGGCGCCTTCCCAAAATACAAACAAGGTTTAGTTAATTTAAAGACGGCTATCATCTTTGGGATTCCATCGATTCTATCCGTATTTGCTACGAGAAAATTCATCGTTCCACTCATTCCAAATGAAGTATTTAGTTTTGGTGATTTCATCGTAACTAAATCCATTTTAATGATGGTCTTATTTGCCATTTTAATGGTAGCCGCATCCATCTCGATGATCCGAGGGAAATGCGAACAATGTGAAAAAGAAAAAGAAGGAAATTATATAGAAGAAATTCAGATATTCAACTATCCCTTGATACTTTTGGAAGGGGCTGTCGTAGGTATTTTAACTGGCTTAGTTGGCGCAGGGGGTGGGTTTCTGATCATTCCAGCGCTTGTTATGCTGTCAAAACTATCCATGAAGCAAGCCATTGGCACATCTTTATTAATCATTGCCGCCAAATCATTAATTGGTTTCACTGGAGATTTAGGCCATCAAATCATTGATTGGAAATTATTATTAACTGTCACGGGATTAGCCATTATAGGCATTTTCTTCGGAGACATTGTGAGCAAAAAAGTAGACGGAAATAAGCTTAAAGTAGGTTTCGGCTGGTTTGTTTTGATTATGGGGGTTTATATCCTGGTCCAACAATTAGCATTTCCCATTAAATAATTTTAAAATTTAAAGCCATGAAAGTAGAGCAAATTTACACAGGATGTTTAGCACAGGGTGCTTATTACATTGAGAACAATGGAGAAGCGGCCATTATTGACCCTCTACGTGAGGTTCAACCCTACATAGAAAAAGCTAAAAGAAATAATGCTAAAATCAAATATGTGTTTGAAACGCATTTTCATGCAGATTTTGTTTCAGGTCATTTAGATTTATCAGCAAAAACAGGGGCTCCGATTGTTTATGGGCCCAATGCTGCCTGTGGATTTGATTGTATTTCCGCTGAAGATGGACAAGAATTCCCTTTAGGAGATGCTAAAATTCGTGTCATTCACACCCCAGGTCATACCATGGAATCAACTTGCTTTTTATTAATCGATCAAGATGGGAAAGCAACAAGCTTATTCTCAGGGGACACCTTATTTATTGGCGATGTAGGCCGACCCGATTTAGCTCAAAAAGTATCCGCTGATTTAACCGAAGATATGTTGGCCGGATTTCTTTATGACTCTTTACAAAACAAAATCATGCCCTTAGCCGACGATATCATCGTATATCCAGCTCATGGAGCGGGCTCTGCTTGTGGAAAAAATATGAGTAAAGAGACTAAAGATACATTAGGGAGTCAAAAGAAAAACAATTAA
>CANKVC010000148.1 GCA_947486835.1 Cytophagaceae bacterium
TACTTAATTTAGAATTAAAATCTTCGAATAAAGAACTAGAAGAGGTAGTTGTTAGAACAAGAGCCGTTGACGAAAACGTAAAGGGAATCGAAATGTCAGTAAATAAAATTGACATTAAAACCATTCGTAAAATACCTGCATTACTGGGTGAAGTTGATTTAGTAAGGGCCATTCAGCTCCTGCCTGGTGTGTCTACCGTGGGCGAGGGCGCTTCTGGTTTTAATGTCCGTGGTGGGGGTGTAGATCAAAATCTAGTCTTATTAGATGATGCTCCCGTGTACAATTCCTCCCATTTATTTGGTTTTTTCTCTGTATTTAATCCGGATGCGGTAAAAGATGTTAAACTTTATAAAGGGGGTATTCCCGCGCAATATGGAGGGAGGGCATCTTCCATTTTGGATGTGAAAATGAAGGAAGGGAATTCTAAAAAGCTCGAAATAAATGGGGGAATAGGCGTTATTTTCTCTCGTTTCTCTATTGAGGCGCCCATTGTAAAAGATAAGGCCTCATTCATTTTTGCCGCTAGAAGATCATACATAGACATTTTAGCTAAACCCTTTTTAACGGGTAACAATGCAAATGCAGCCTTTAATTTTTATGATTTAACGGCGAAGGTCAATTATAACATTAATGCTAAAAATACGGTTTTCCTTTCTGGTTATTTTGGACGAGATGTCTTTGGGACAAGTTTTGGTTTTAATTGGGGCAACGGCACCATATCTTCTCGTTGGAACCATGTATTTTCTGAAAAGCTATTTATGAATGCCACTGCTTTTTATAGCAATTATGACTATTTATTGGACTCTGATATAGAAAATAAAAGACCTAATGATTCATTTAAATGGTCTTCCAACATTGAAAATTTAAGTATTAAGCCTGATTTTACGTATTACGTCAACCCGACCAATACGGTTAGTTTTGGGGGTCAAATTCTTTCATACGAGTTTAAGCCCGGCAAGGCTATTGCCACCTCCACTGGGGAGAAAAGGGAATTTGGCCAAGCAAATAAAAAGGGAACGGAGTCATCGGCTTACGTTAGTCAAGAGTTAAAAATATCACCTATCTTCTCTGTTCAATACGGAATGAGGTATTCATATTATGATTATAAAAGTTTGAATGGCGAATATTACGATCGAGTTAAAGTGCCTATCTCAACTGAAAATGCATCAGGCTATATTTTAAAAATAAATAAAACGGATCCTAATACCACCGTCGCTTCCTATGGAAATTGGGAACCTAGATTGTCCTTGAATTTAAATGTAGGTCAAAATGCATCCATTAAAACAAGTTATAATCGCCTAGCTCAATATGTGCATTTGATGTCCAATACAGCCGCTTCTACTCCTTTGGATGTTTGGACTTCATCGACCAATAATATAAAACCACAGTTAGCTGACCAAGTTGCCATGGGGTTCTTTAAAAATTTGGGTCCTGATGGAAATAATTATGAAACCTCTGTCGAGGTGTATTATAAGTCGATGCAAAACCAGATTGATTATGCGGATCGAGCGAATTTGTTTTTGAATCCTTATTTTGAAAAAGACTTACTGTTTGGAGATGGCAGAGCCTATGGAATTGAGTTTTTTGTCAAGAAAAACGTAGGCAAATTAACGGGTTGGATTAGCTATACCTTAGCTCGGACCGAACGAAAAATTGAAGGATTAAATGATGGTGTATGGTATGCAAATCGATATGATCGTACACATACGTTGAACGTAATCGGTCAGTATAGCCTAAGCGATAAATGGTCGTTTGGGGCTAATTTCGCTTATATTACAGGTGTTCCTTATTCGATTCCTGCACAAAAATACATTTACGAAGGTATTGCTTATCCTCAAACCCTACCTGGAACTCGAGGAAATATTAGGGTGCCAGATTATAATCGATTGGATTTGTCGGCCACCAAGAAAAACAAAAAAGCTGTATTTGGCAAAGGAACTTCTGAATGGGTCTTCTCCATCTATAATGTGTACAATCGGAAAAATCCTTTTTCTATTTATACCAGGCCAAACGAAGACAATTCAATGAAAACTGAGGCGGTCCAGTTATCTATTATTGGTTCTTTTGTTCCGGCAGTCACCTATAATTTTTCATTCTAATGAAGGCAAATACCGCAATTATATTTGTTTTGATGCTAGGGTTCTTATTGAGTTCATGTGAAGACGTTGTGACCTTAAAAACGCCTAGTTCTGATCATTATATGGTTATAGAGGCCACATTAACGAATTTGCCAGGGCCTCAAAAAATCATTTTATCTAGGTCTCAAGACTATTTTGACAATACGGAAGCCCCTAAAATAGTAGGTGCTAGTGTATCAATTTCGGATAATGAGGGGCGTGAATATCAATTTAAAGAATCTAAAACTGAGTCGGGAGCTTATGTGTGGACACCAGCATCGCCAACAGACATTTTCGGGAAAGTGGGTCGAACATTTAAATTAACCGTAAAATCTGCCAATGATACATTTACAGCTTCGGAAACAATGAATCGTGTTCCGCCGATTGATTCCATATTATATCAATTTGATGAAGCTAATACAAGACAAGCTGCGGATGGAAAGCCTAAAAATGGATATGATGCGCAGTTCTATGCTCGTGATCCCATGGGAATGGGTGATTGTTTCCGAGTAAAAACATATAAAAATCGGAAGTTATTTAACGGGACACAAAACTTAGTTTTTTTCTATGATGCTGCATTTCAAAAAGGGGCCATGGCTGATGGCCTAATGTTCATTTTGCCTATTCGTAGATCCATTTCACCCGAGCTTTACCAAGAAAAAGATACGATTAAAGTCGATCTGTTTTCTATTTCAGAAGGCCAATTTAATTATTATTCACAAGCCCGACTAGAGTTAAATAATGCAGGTTTATTTTCAAGGCCAGCAGCAAACATCCCGACTAACTTTACAAATACGAATCCAAATTCAGCCTTACAAGGAGCAGGTTGGTTTGGGGTTTCTGCCGTAAGTAGCTTGCAAACCATCGTGGATTCCAAAAAAGCCCGAAAAAATATCAAGTAAATTATTCGAAATTGATAATGAGACTGACCGTATGCGATTTCAAATAATTCATGTTCGAAAATGAATTAGTCGCGGTGGTTGGTTGGACATATAGATTTGTCAATCCGTGCGAGAATCGTAATTCAGGTGTAAATTTGAAATATTGAAAAAAGCGTTCCAACCCAAATCCATATTCAAGCGATAAATCCGAAGTGTTTGCGCTAAGAGCCGAGCTCTTTTTTTTCACATTGGCTTCTACACCTAATTTTACTCCACCTATTACATACATCCGATGATTATCGCGTCTTATCGACTTGTATTTGAGTAATAATGGGATTTCGAGCCAAGTAGATTCCCTGGTTAAAGGATTTAAATCAGGCTTTGGAGGTGACAATGGAAATAAAATTTGCCTTTCGTATAAGGCAATGTTCATTCCTGTTTTTAATTCAAAATGCTTGTCAAAAGAATAATTGACCAGACCGCCAATCTGAAAACCAAAGCTACGGGGTGATTGCACAATTGAATCCGCACCTAATTTTGCACGATCCCCGTTCGTTGAAAAATTAGTAGAAGCAAAACCAAACAGAAAGCCAAAATGAACAGGTTTCTCGTCATAGTACTCATGAAAAATCCGAACATATTTGCTGTGCTGAGCCCGAACGGTTAGTTGGGTCAGAATTAAACAGCAAAGGATAATCCCTGTTTTTCTCAATGTTATTTTTGTTTTTGGCCTATGTAGATGGAGCAAATTCCACCCGTCATGGGAATCCAATTTGTTTCTGAATACCCTACGGATTTAAATATGTGAATAAATTCTGGCCCATCTGGAAATGCCTTTACAGATTCAGGCAAATAGGTGTATGCGGAAGGATCCTTAGAAATCATTTTACCTAAAAATGGAAGGCAATATTTAGAATAAAAGGTATATAATTGTTTCATTGGAAATGAGCGTGGATTTGAAAATTCGAGAATTAAACAATATCCACCTGGTTTGGTCACCCGAAACATGTCGGACAAACCCTTTTGTAAATTTTCAAAATTCCTTACTCCAAAACTAACGATGACCGCATCAAAACTATTGTCCGAGAAGGGGAGTTTTTCCGAATCTCCTTTTTGCAATTGGATCGTTTTCTCCAATCCCATTTTTTTGATTTTCTCAATGCCGACCGATAGCATTCCTTCTGATATATCCACGCCAACGATCTTTTCGGGATTTATTTTTAGTGCTTCAATGGCAAAATCACCCGTGCCAGTAGCAATGTCTAGCATGGTTTTTATGCCCTTATTTTGAAGTAGTTTTATGGCTTTTTTCCTCCAGATGATGTCGATTCCACCACTTAATAGGTGATTCAGAAAATCGTATTGAGGGGAAATAGTATTGAACATGTTGGCAACTTGTTCTTTCTTTCCTTTGGATTGGTCTTTGTAGGGTACAACCATAATTTATATTTGTTCAAATTAATCTAACCTGAATTAGAAATAATTGTTGTGCAAAATTACCGATTTTATTTGGTTTAAACCGTTGACATATGGAAAATGCCCACTAATAGCCACATGAGCGTAAAGCTGATGAGCATGGAAAAATTTACCAAAGCAGCCGCAATGCCTGTGTCGAAATCAAACTCATCTGAATAGGTGATCAGTGTCATACCCGCTGGCAGAATCAAGCAAATCAATAACATATTGCGGTAGGAGTCGCTAAAGGGCAAAAGATAATAGAAAGTTAAACCCACACTTAGTCCTAGGACATATCTTAAAGCGAGTACTTGAAAAACTTTTTGAAAAGATTTTTTGGGCAAACGGACACTAAAATAAATCCCCATCAATAATAATACCATGGGTTTATTGCCTTTTGATATCGTTTCAATCACATCTAAAGGAATAGCTGGAATATGAATCATGGCTAGATTGCAAGTTAAACCTAAGACCATGGCTTGAAATGGCGGTAGCGTTAACACTTTGGTGGCTATGGCCTTAGCAGGATTTTTATCCTGGTGTTTGCTTGACAAATAGGTCCCCATTCCATAATTAACAATAAAATTGATAAACGAATTTCCTAGGTCAAACATGATCGCATAGGTAAGGCCCTCCCATCCCCATACTCCTTCAATGAGGGGATAGGCAAATAAACCTAAATTGTAACCCGCGCTTCCCATAGTCAGAATTCCTCGATACGCGGGATCTTCTTTTTTGAAAATCAGAAATCCTAAAATGGAGGATACGCTTCCAAATACGGCACAAATGATCGGCATCCAGATTAATTCAGCTCTAAGATCTACCTTAATCATGGT
>CANKVC010000149.1 GCA_947486835.1 Cytophagaceae bacterium
ATAATTTGTCAAGCTTTTGGATGGATAAACAATCAGAGGTTCATTTTTCAAACGATCCTTCCATTTATTAGCATATGGCGTAAAAACGGTATAAGGTGTACCTTGTCCACTCAACACTTCATTCTTCTCAAAAATCACATGGTCCTTAAACGTATGGAAGCTGATATTTTTTGAGCTAGCAAATTGCTTAATTTCTTCATCCCTTTGAAGTGCATATTTCTCATGATCATGGTTCAAATAAATGGCTTGTACATCATATTCATTAGTCAATTTCTCAAATACATGCAATGGATGATCGTGAAAAATCGAGATATCTCCGGATTGTTGGCCAATCAACGATTTAAGCGTTTCTAAAGCCTTGTGAATAAACTCAACCCGACCATCCTTTTTAGAAGGCAAGCGGGATAATATAGCTTTATCAAAAATGAAAATTGGCAAAACGGGAAATGGACCTGACAAAGCTTGAAATAATCCATGATTATCTTCTATTCGCAAATCCCGTCTAAACCAAAATATGGAAACTTTTTTCATAACATATAGTTCATTTAAAGAAGAACAAAAGGATTATATAAAGGTTTTGAAAAATTTACCTTGACAAGCCCCCTTTGAAAAGTGTATATTTGCAAATTGATAATTTTCTCAGCGAAAATAATCATTATTTTGATTGCGTTTAAACTCTATTTTGAGTTTAAAATTTACAAAACTTTAATTCAAAACCCATCCGAATGAAATTATCTGAATTCAGATTTGATTTACCCCAAAGTTTAATTGCCTTGAATCCTACCGAAAATCGAGAAGATGCGCGTATGATGGTGATTAACCGAAAAGAAAAAACCATTGAACATAAAAAATTCACAGACATCATTGACTATTTTGGAGATGGTGATGTGTTAGTAACTAATAATACCAAAGTGTTCCCAGCGCGTTTATACGGAAATAAGGAAAAGACAGGAGCACAAATTGAAGTATTTCTTTTAAGGGAATTAAATCGCGAGCATAGACTTTGGGATGTTTTAGTAGATCCAGCTAGAAAAATTAGAGTAGGAAATAAACTTTATTTTGGTGATTCTGATTTAGTTGCCGAGGTAATAGACAACACCACATCCAGAGGTCGTACGATTAGATTTCTATATGATGGAGACCATGATGCTTTAATGCAAGCAATACACGAGTTGGGTGAAACTCCACTTCCCGATGAAATTAGATTAAAAAGAGCGGCTACAGAAGAAGACAGAGAGCGTTTTCAAACGATTTATGCAGAGCATGTAGGCGCAGTGGCAGCACCCACAGCCGGACTTCATTTCTCTAAAATTGTCATGAAAAAAATGGAGTTAAATGGTGTTCAATTCTCCCCTATCACACTTCATGTGGGTTTAGGTACCTTTAGACAAGTAGATGTAGAGGATTTAACCAAACATAAAACAGATTCAGAACATTTCATCATAGATGAAACGACTTGTGGATTTGTCAACGAGGCATTAGATAATAAAAAACATGTGCTGGCCATCGGAACTACCGTGATGAAAGCACTCGAATCCTCTGTTTCTGCCAGTGGGCATTTAAAGCCAATTAATAGCTGGACCGACAAATTTATTTTTCCTCCCTACGAGTTCAAAATACCTACCGCATTATTAACTAATTTCCATTTACCAGAATCCATTTTATATATGATGGCTTCGGCATTTGGAAGTTATGAGTTGGTACAAGAAGCTTATAAGCAAGCTATTAAAGAAAAATATCGTTTCTTTAGTTATGGAGATGTAATGTTAATCATCTAATTTTTTTGTGTGAAAAAAATCGCAATCATTGTTGCTGGTGGGACTGGTCATCGTATGAATAGTACAATACCTAAACAATTTTTACTGCTACAAGGGAAACCTATCTTATTTCACACATTAAATCAATTCAAAAAAGCAGATTCAAGTATTTTATTATATGTTGTTTTGCCCAAGAATCAAATGGATTTTTGGGCAAAATTATGTACTGAATTTCCAGAAATAAATGCAACAACACCCCATATTTTGGTTGAGGGTGGTGAAACCCGATTTCATTCAAGCCAAAATGGCCTAGCAGCCATCACAGAAACGGAAAATTGTTTAATAGCCATTCATGATGGTGTTCGCCCATTAATTAAACCAGAATTGATATTTTCTGCTTTTGAGTATGCCGAATTGCATGGAAATGCCATATTATCCGTCCCGACAAAAGACTCTATCAGAAAATGGGATAGCGTTTTGAAAAAATACGTATCCGTTAAAAGAGATGACATTCGAATCATTCAAACGCCTCAAATTTTTCAGTTGAATTCATTACTAAAAGCTTTCAATCAAACATATAGCACTGAATTTACGGATGATGCCAGTGTAGTTGAGTCCACGGGTGAAACCATTCATTTAGTGGACGGAGATTATGCAAACTTAAAAATAACAACCTCTGAGGACTTAAGCCTAGCGGAAAGCCTAATGAAATCTGCCTATTAAATCTATGAAAAACTTTTGGTTAGGAATTGCTGAAAACATATTAAAATTTAAATTTCAGATTTTAGGAATATTAGTTGTGCTAACCTGCGCACTAGGATTTAAAGCTAGCCAAATACAACTTAGCTACGAACTAGCAAAAATACTTCCCAAATCAGATGAGCGATTCCAACTCTATGAAAATTTCAAAAGTAAGTACGGAGAAGATGGAAATGTTATGGTTATTGGACTCGAAAATGATCAAATATTTTCGCCCAACGAATTTGATGCATGGAATAGGTTATCGAAAGAAATCAAAGGACAAGCTGGAATAAAAAATTTACTTTCAATTAGTAATTTACCAGAAGTATATATTGATTCTTTGTCTAATAAATTTTCTACGAGACCTTTATGGAACGCCAATTTACCCACTACAAAAACTCGATTAGACAGTTTACACTATAAGTTATCACGCTTACCCTTATTTACTGATTTTATTTTTACGAAAGATTTCAAAGTGCATCTGATGCTGATCACATTAGATCAGAAAACGATTAACAATAAAAATAGAATTCAGCTGGTCAAACATATAAAAACTTTAGGCGATCAGTATTCGACTAAAATGGGACATTCCGTTCATTACTCGGGCATGCCATTCATTCGAACGGAATACACATCCCAAGTAACAAATGAGCTGGCTATCTTTTTAATCCTCGCTATTCTGGTCACCTCTGCTATTTTATTTTATTTTTTCAGATCCATTAAGGTTGTTTCCTTTGCCTTGATTGTTATTCTGGTGGGCATCGTAGCATCACTCGCTACCATCGTTTTATTTAACTTTAAAATCACACTACTTTCGGGCCTCATTCCTCCTTTAATTGTTGTCATAGGAGTTCCCAATGTCATATTTTTATTGAATAAATACCATGAAACCTTTTTACGGACTCAAAATAAAGAGGAGTCATTGATTGAAAGTACTTCTAAAATAGGGAGGACATTATTTTTGGCCAATTTGACTACATCCATTGGATTTGGAGTGTTTGCCTTTACTGGATCGGGCTTATTGGTTGAATTTGGAATCGTCGCTGCGATCAATGTCATGTTCACTTTTGCCATTTCTGTACTCTTAATTCCGATATTCTTTAGTTTTTTATCTCCTCCTGAAGCCAAAGATTTGGCACATTTTGAATCTCCCAAAGTAAGTAAATTTTTATTGCGCGTCGAGACTTGGGTATTTAACCACAGAAAATCCATTTACCTATTTGTTGGAATTATCTTAGCATTTTCAATTTACGGATTAACTAAAATAAAAGCAGTAGGCTACATCGTGGATGATTTGCCTCAAGATAATGCCATATACACGGATTTAAAGTTTATAGAAAAACATTTTAAAGGGGTCATGCCTTTTGAAATATCCATCGACGCACGTGAAGATGGCCGTGCATTAAGCCCAGAAATTTTAACTAAAATAAAGCGCACAGAGAAGGTGATTGCCGAATACCCAGAATTCACGCAAGGACTTTCGATTTTAACAGCCACAAAATACTTATATCAAGTATCAAGAGGGGGCGATCCCAAATATTTTGTCCTGCCAAGTATTAATGAATTAAATAAATTAACCGCTTTTCAAAGCAGTTTACAAGGAAAAGATAATTTATTCAATGGATTTATCGACTCGAAAAAAAGGTTTACCCGGATAAGCTTCCAAATGCAAGATGCAGGGACGTCAAGAACTAGGGAATTGTTTGACCAAATAAAACCTAGAATTGACAGTATCTATTTATCAGATCCAGAAACGGGCGAGCTAAAAAAAGAAGGTGATCCCAATACATTCATCGCTAAAATCACTGGAAATTCAGTCATCTATGCCTTTCAAACAGAATATTTGCAGATCAATTTAATTGAGAGCACGCTTTCTGCCATTTTTCTGATTTGCGTTTTAATGGCCTTGTTATTTAGGAGTTGGAAAATGGTCATCATCTCCACATTACCAAGCCTCATTCCCTTGCTTATAACAGCCGGATTAATGGGACATTTTGGTATTGCACTGAAACCAAGTACCATTTTAATTTTTTCCATTGCCTTTGGTATATCCAGTGATGGGACCATTTATTTCCTAACACGATATAAAGAAGAGTTTGCCAAAAACGCCTTTGACATAAAAAAATCCATCCAAATCACCATTCAAAAAACAGGAGTTTCCATGTTTTATACAGCCATGATTTTATTTTTTGGATTTTTTATTTTTACTGCTTCCACATTCAAAGGGACGCAGGCTTTAGGAGTTTTAGTTTCAATTACGCTTCTCATGGCTATGATTTGTAATCTAATTTTGCTTCCAGCTTTTTTGATGAGCCTGAATAAAAAAGAGGTAACTGAACTATTAGAAGATTAAATCGATGCAAAAAGAAGAAAGTATTTATACACTAGCATTTTGGCTACTATGTCTAAGTAATTTCTTGTTCTGTGCCAGTTTTTCCATGATTATCCCTGAATTGCCCGATTATTTAGCTAGTCTAGGCGGAAGAGAATATATCGGTTACATCATCGCACTATTTACGCTAACCGCAGGATTAAGTAGACCGTTTTCAGGAAAACTAACTGATCATATCGGTCGAATTCCCGTCATGGCTTTTGGTTCTATTGTATGTTTCATTTGCGGCGGATTATATCCATTAATTCATTCCGTTCAGGGTTTTTTGATTTTACGATTTTTTCATGGGATGTCGACAGGCACGAAGCCAACCGCCACTTCAGCTTATGTAGCTGATATCATA
>CANKVC010000150.1 GCA_947486835.1 Cytophagaceae bacterium
GGTTGCCAATAGTAATTTATTTTGTGGATCTTTTAGATCTCTGGCTAAACCTGTGTATCGGCCAGGAGCCTGCGTGTAGGGAATGGTTCGCACATTACCCTGAGAATTAATGGCATAGGGCCCTATAAACAATTGATTGCTTTCCGGGTGAATCATCCGATTCGCTGGAGTTCCCCCAATACTTTCCGGCCTCGTTTTCCGGTCTAATTGCGAACTAATTTCATATAACTTATCGGACGAGCCAAATGGTAAATGTGGACCATAAGTCACTACCCAAAGGCGATTAGCCCAAGGCACCACTGCCCCAGTACCACATTCACCTTCATTATTATAAAACGCCAAATGTGGGTAAATCCCACTGAATTGAGGGTAAACAGATTTAATTTGTGCTTGTAAAGCAATGCACGTGAAGAGTAAAATAAAGGTTACAGCCGTGTTAAAATATTTCATTCCCGAAGATACTATTTTTCATGGATTGGGCATTATTTCGAAAGCCAGTGCAAACTATTCAATACAAATTGCTTCCAATCATAGGGCTTTACCTGCATCCCGGCATACACTTTTTTGTCCTTGCCCATGTACATGGAAGTAAATCCATTGCAATCTGAGAGCGCAATTAATTTCCCTTTGCCGACTGGCCCAGCCAAACCTTGTGAATTTCCTTGGTCTAAAGGGCCTAAACCTACCCATTTGCCAACTTTGGCCGCTGGGGATAATGGAAGAAGATTGACATACCCATCCCCTTTAATCGAACTGCCACCAAAAGTGGCCAATTTTTTAATTTTCTCAGTGGAATTTTTTCCATCCAAAATAGGGTGATTGGCCTGCATTAGGCCATTTTCTTCCGTATATTGGACCACATATTTCAGCCCATACGAGGTATCATAATGCAAGGAATCTGACACCATTCCAACACTCGAAGATATCCCAAACCTATTCAACAAAGGGGTCATCGCAGCGTCAATCGGCGGATGTTCACTTAACATAATTAAAGATCCTCCTTGGCTCACCCAGGCATGCAACTGATCTATTTCATCTTGTGTGAATGTAATCAAATTGCCAACTTCCCTTTTTGTCCCAAAAACAAAGGGTAAAGCCGGAGTGATGAGAATGATATCAAATTTGGACAAATAGTTTTTTGTAAAGGGCAATGAATCCATCACGGGTTTATATCCGTCTGAAGTCGATAGGTCAATGAAAGGTTGGATTAATCCCCATTTGGCAATAAAATTATTGTGCCCGGCATCAATTAAAATTCTAGGACCTTTATTTTTTTTATAGGCTGAACGTAAGACTTTTGAATCAAATGTCGTGTCATTAAACATTTGCGCTTGCAGGCAGAGGCTTGACAGAAGGAAACAAAAAAGGAATAGTTTTTTCATACTGATCAAGTCTTCATTTATTTGAAAAATCTGTCTATGATTTTTTCTAGCGTTTCAACGATTTATAATCTAGCGTCCTACTTGAATCATTTTATAGACCGTTGAGGTCATGAATAATACATTATACCATTTATAACCTTGAAAGGGTCTTTTTGTTCGATTACCGCTTTAGGCCAAAATACATTACATCTTAGCCTTCAAAATTTCAGTAAAGAAGCCATTGTTTTATCAAAAAAAATCCACCGATTCTAGCCCTTCAAAAGGTATTAACTTGGATGATTCAAATGACACATTTTACTATTTTTTTTATCAGCGTAAAATTAACCGATAATTATGTACTTGATTTTGCGCTAATTCATACGCTTTTTGTCTTAGGTTCTCTTTTTCTAAGTTGTACTTTAGTTCATTCGGTTTAATTAAAACATATTTTTCAAATTGGCCTTTATAATAAGAACCGTTAGACAATTTTTCAAATTTTTCATGAAACCGTTTGTCCAAATAGATTTTTACAGAATCCAAATCTTGTTTATTTTTCAAGTCATTCAAATGCCCGATTTCTACCCATCGAATGGTTCGAAGATTGGCTTCAATTACCCACATATCCATTAAGTTTTTTCTGACTGCCAAAGCCTGTTGATACTGAGGGCTATGAGGGTAAAGAGCTAAATTAACACCTACCTTGAATTGTTCAGCTGTAAAAATACCAATAACAGTTGTGTCAATCAATAATGAGTAATCACCCTGTTTCAAATCCATGACTTTCAATTCTTCTAGATTCAAATCTTGAATAAATGGAACTAGATCCAGGGCTTGTTTTTGATTTGCGACCGTTGGAAAGGGCAAAGCATTTTCTTTAACGGAAAAGCTAATTCCGTTTATTCCTTTTGATAAATCGCCAATTTTACAGCTTTTAGACGCTTTTTGACTACTTTTTATATTTTTTTTGATACAAATCTTAGCAATATATGGAGAGGATGGCTGTAATGTTTTCAAAAACTGATATGCCATGATTAAATGCCCTGCGGCTGCAGGATGTACCCTGTCCGCACCAATAATCGTACCCATAGGGTCTTCTTTTTGGAGGCCATGATTAATTGAATTAAGTATTGTCCAATAATCAACGACGGGCAAATGATATTTTTGAGCTAATTCTTCGATATAATCCGCACATTTTTTTAAAGCATCATTCACGCCTAAATTATTAGCAGTTTTTAAAATGGCCGTTTGATCATAAATAGTTGGTTTTTGTAAAATGACTTTAATATCCTTTGATAAAAATATACGAATAATGCTATCTAAATTAGTTTTATACACGGTTAAAGCAGCAGCTCTTTGCTTCAAAGTATCCACATCTTGCGTAGGCATCGCGCCATACAGGTTACGTTTTACATCATTCATTCCGATCATTAATACAACATGTGTTGGTCGGTTTGTGAGAATATCCATATCCATTCGATTTAGAATTCCCGAAGTAATATCCCCTGAAATACCACAATTGAAAAAAGTAATTGGTTGCTGTGGAAAGCGCGTCACATAGTATTGGAAAATATTATGATGAAATTCCCCATTGTTGGTTATACTATTACCAACAAAAGCGATCTTATCCCCATTTTGGAAAAGACTACTTTGACCAAAACAATTTAAACTCAATAAAAAGACGAAAAGAGAAAAGTGGATTTTTTTCATTTTAGGTGTTTATTGTTTACCTGCAAAGGTTTGACGTAAAATTTTACCCCCTTGGATAATAAAACTATCGGTGGCATAGGTATATTCTACTACAGGTGTTTTTGCTGACCATACAATATAGAATAAATCATCTTTAACAGCAGTTTTGATTACTTTAAATGTGGATCCATTGGTAGGAAAAATCTTTATTAATGCTTCAAAAGCCTTTCTGATTTCTTTCAATCCACTAAAGGTACCATCTGGAGTAATTACAATGGACTCTTCTGTATAGTCTGAGAGTATGGCATCAATATCATTTTCGCCCAAAGCTTTACTATGATGC
Source organism: Cytophagaceae bacterium (assembly GCA_947486835.1). Classification (GTDB taxonomy): domain Bacteria; phylum Bacteroidota; class Bacteroidia; order Cytophagales; family Spirosomataceae; genus Aquirufa. Next base: position 3,391 of record CANKVC010000150.1, read on the forward strand.
TGAAAGGTGGCTAGAGTAATGGCCTCATCAATTTTTTTTGTGTTATTCTGTCCAAAAACAGCCATTGAACTACAAATAAATAAGGCAATAAATACTAAATTTTTCATATGTTTTAAATTACGTGTATAAAGATAATTATTTGCTCTCCCTATTTTTCTTCGCGCTAGAAAGAATATAGCCTTTGATGTTCGAAATATCTTCGTCACTTAAGCGACCTTTAAATTTAGGCATCCCCTTGGGTAAGAAAATTCCATCTCGAACAATTTGATGAAAAGCGCCCATGATATCTGGATGAGAATAGGTTAGATTAGGGATGTTACCTCCAGGATTATTCGCGTTAAGCGTATGACAAGGACCACAATTTTTACCAAATAAGCTGGCTCCTTTGGCTATTTGTGCATCAGTCGCCTCAACGGCCAAAGTCAAATATTCCTTTTTAGCTTCCTTTTCATACACTGGCATCGCTACATTTTTTCCAATAGCAAATGTGTAAACCGTACCTGGGTTAATCTGTACAGTATTTCTGTTAGAAATTCCCGTTACACCGCCCCAACCAACAGCAATGGTAACATATTGAACTCCATCCACTAAATAGGTAATCGGAGGCGCGACAATCCCCGTACCCAAATTTTTAGACCATAGGACCTGACCCGTTTTAGCATCCAATGCATTGAAATCTCCTTCCGCATTTCCTTGGAAAACTAGATCTGAAGTAGTTAAGACGCCTGAATTCCAAGTAGTTTTCTCAGTCTTACTCCAAACTTCTTTGTTTTGCACAGGATCCCAAGCGATTAATTTTCCATAAGACTTTGGACCCTTGGGATCTGTATTGGTTGGATTATCCGGATTACTTTTATTTCCCGTACTCCAATGATCCTTATCGTAAATAAAATCTTTCTGATTTCCGTGCGAAGAAGAACGCTCCCTTGCAGGAATATAAACTAACCTAGTTTTCGGATTGAAAGCCATGGGTTGCCAGTTGTGACCCCCAAAAACACTTGGATATATTTGCTCATTACTCGTCAAATAACGTGCATTAGGCGTCTCGACTGGCCTTCCAGTTTTCATGTCCACTTTCGAGGCCCAGTTGACATACACATAAGGCTCCGCCGACAACAACTCGCCCGTATTGCGATCTAACACATAGAAAAAACCATTTTTAGGTGCTTGCATTAGCACTTCACGTTTTTTCCCTTTTATTTCCAACTCCGTCAGCATGATTTGTTGGACCGCCGTAAAGTCCCAAGAATCTCCCGGTGTCGTTTGATAATGCCATTTCAATTTTCCAGTTTCTGCATGAATGGCTAAAATAGATGAAAGGTAAAGATTATCTCCGCCACCTGGACTTCTAATTTCTCGATTCCAAGGGGACCCATTTCCAGTACCTACATAAATCAATTTAAGTTTAGGGTCATAAGCAAAAGCGTCCCAAGCCGTTCCGCCTCCGCCGTATTTCCACCATTCCCCTTTCCAAGTTTTGGCTGCGACTTCCATTTCAGGATGTTCAAAACCTTTCGCTGGATTTCCTGGAACCGTATAGAATCGCCAAATCTTCTTTCCTGTCATCGCATCATAAGCAGTTACATAGCCTCTAACCCCATATTCAGCTCCACTATTTCCGATCAACACTTTACCATCCATCACCCTAGGCGCACCGGTAATGGTATAAGAACGATCATGCGATACAGATAAAACTTCCCACTTCTTTTTTCCCGTCGATGCATTAATGGAAACTAAGCGTCCATCC
>CANKVC010000151.1 GCA_947486835.1 Cytophagaceae bacterium
CCATGTAATAATTTAAAAAATTCTCATGCCTTTCCTGTCATTCACCTTCCGGAAATAACGCAGTTTTTAATTGGCTTAATTGGCGAATCGAGGTTTCATGATTTCTTTCTTCTGCTCTTTTCAACTTCTTCCCCAGCCGCTCAAGGCCATTTTCTACGCGCTTAAACTCAGCTTTTGCACTAGCCTCTAAAGTTGAATCTATTGATTTTACTCGTTTCGCTAATTCGTTAAAAATCGGACTTAACAAGTTTAATTCAGATTGACAGTCCAACACATGTGCACTTTGGCTCGCTACAAATTTTCGTTTTAATTCGAAATCTTCTAAAAACAAATCGGTTAGCCCAATACCTAATTTGCTTATTTTTTGCTGGTGTTTTTCACCTAAGATTACAGCAAAATTTCGAGGCAATACAATCGGGTAAGGCACATGGTGTAAATCAAAAATCCCTTTTAATTGGAGCCAATACCCAACTTCTGCCGGACCACCAATATAAGCCAAATTAGGCAAAATCATTTCTTGGTATAAGGGTCTTAAAACGACGTTAGGGCTAAATCTTTCAGGAAATTCCGCCACTTCTGCACGTAACTCTTTTGCAGAAAAAGTAGTACTAGTGTTCACTACTTGATAAATATCACCTCTTTTTTCAATGCGCTCACGGACCCCGTCCATTAAATAAAACAAATTAATTTCTCTGGCATTAATCTGAGTTTTATACCCCATTTCGATTAATGATTTGGTTGCATTTTCCACAGGTGCAAGATGCGCATGGTCAAATAAATCAGCCAAAACAATCGGCGCAAAAATAGATTTCAATCTAGCATCATCTGCATCAACGCATATTAGACCCTGGCCTCCAAACAATTCATGCATGTAATGGCGCACCGCTTGGCTTAAGTTTTTTGTCTGCGAATAGGCATCCTGAAAAGCCGGTATTGTAGCAGGAATCTCTTTCAGAAATGGCTCAAATTCCGATAAAGAAAATCGGCCAACAGCACCTTTTTGTGAAGTGGCGATTTCGAATTTTTTACCTAACCAATGGAAGTGATTTATTTCATCCCAATCATGATCTTCCGTGGCCATCCAATAGACCGGAATGAAATTAGCTTTCGGGAATGTTGCTTTTAATTTTTTGGCAAGATTGATCGTCGACACGATTTTATAAATCACATAAAGCGGTCCCGTAAAAATATTTAATTGGTGACCAGTGGTAACCGTATACGTATTTTCATCTAATATAGAATCAATTTCTACTTCAAGGCCAAGGTCATTGTATTGACCCTGAATCACCTCGTGTAATATGACTCTATTTGATTGACTAAATGATTTTTTTTCAGCGATTTGTCTTTCAAAACTTTCCAAATAAGGAGTATTTCCATAAAAGGTAGCTAACGCAGGAAACTCCGCTAAGTAATCAATTAGCAGTTTTGAGAATGATTGTAGACTTTCAATTGGGTAACTTTTGACTTGCATGGATCAATGAATATCTTGGGTAGAATTTTTAATGCCAATTTATTTTCCAAAAATATCTTACGAAATTAAATATATTTAACCGATTTTTGTGGTTCGAACCCCTAGTAATGAGATTTTTAATTCTTCTTTTTGTCTTATGTATGTCATTTGTTGGCCTAGCCCAGCAAACACCTCAATTTGGCTTATACATGATGAACAGATATCTATATAATCCTGCCTTTACGGGATATGAGGATTATTGGGATATAAAAACGGGATATCGCCAACAATGGACCGGATTTAACACCAATATGTCTAGTTTTTATGCCACAGCTAATATGGCATTTGATAAAACGGATCGTACCTCTTCAGGGAAAACGCCTTTTATGTCAAAAACGATCAGGAGGACATTTACGCCAACTAGAATTCGAAAAAAGACCTATCGAGCTAATTTTCATCAAGGATTAGGCTTTCAAGCGATGACCGATAATTTTGGCCCTTTGTCAAGTATTTCTTTAGGGGCTTCCTATGGATATCACTTGTCATTAGGTGGGGAGGAGAAATTGGCGGTCGGCGCTACGGTCGGCGTATACCAACGAAGCCTTAGCATAGGAGGTTTTTTGGTAAAAGACGAAGGAGATCCTTATATGACCCAGTCAAAACTGAATGGGATTCAACCTTTAGTCAATGTAGGAATCCTATATTACAATCGTAAATTTCACATAGGCCTGTCGGCCAATCAAATTGTGATGGATAATTATAGTCTAACCAGGACTAACATAGCTGAAAATGATACGGTCAGAATTCTTTGGCTAGGTCAAACAAATCCAAATCTGTTTTTTCAATTTGGAAGAGAAATAAAAGCAGGTCGCTATTGGACTTTTTCACCCTCAATCTTGGCTAAATACATGAAAAATGCGGTATTGGGTGTGGAGGGTAATTTGAAAATAAATTTTGACGATTTGGTTTGGATGGGTGCTTCATACAGGCACAATGAAGCCATAGGAGCCATGTTTGGGGTGCATTTAAATCAAAGTCTGAATATGACTTATTTGTACGAAAATCATAGTTTAGGCTTAGCTCGGACCTCATTAGGCTCTCATGAAATAATGATTGCCATTAAAATGAAGAATAAAGTATACTCCACGAATCCAAGGTGGTAACTATTTCGAATTAGGTAAATACTTTTTATACACGTCCATCGGGATAGGACTATTCATTTTTTCAGGATTAGTTGTTGGTTTTTCCCATGTTAAATATCCTTTAACCCAAGCAAAAGCTAATCCTAGCGCTAGTATTCCAACAAAAATAAACATTTCCAATAAGGCGTAGATTGGCCAATTTGAATCAGCTAACGCTAATTGCTTATTGCCAAAAACTACTGCCCAAGGAAATAGAAATATTAATTCCACTTCAAATAGAACAAACAAAAGCGCGATCACATAAAACCTTGGGTTGAAGCGGATATTGGCATTCCCCATAGGCTCTTCCCCCGATTCATAGGTGCTTAGCTTTTCTACATTTGGTCTAAATGGTCTTAATGATCGCGATATAAATAATATCAAGGCAATAAATAAAATGCCTGCTGCCAAAAAAGCGAATACATATGCAAATTGCTCGATCATCGTTTGAATTTCAAATAACCTTTTATGATCGTATAGGTAGTGATTCCTAAAAAAAATAGGATGATGTATTGTACGTAATTAATAATCCATGGAAAATGCTGTCCCATGTAATATCCTCCGGCGACTAATATCCCAACCCACATGGCTGCGCCAAAAACATTTAAAAATAAAAAGCTATACCAAGACATTTTACTTATTCCAGCGAGTATAGGTGTGAATGTTCGTACAACGGGTAAAAACCGGCTGAGGACTAAAGCGCCAAAACCGTATTTTTCAAAAAACTCTCTCGTGGATTCTAAATGTTTTTTCTTGAAAAAGAAACTGTCAGGCCTCCCTTGAAGAGAGTTTCCGAAAAATCGACCTAGTAAATAACCACATAATGAGCCGATGACTGCTGCAAGAAATATACTGAGCAAGATCGTCGACAAAGGCTCTTTTAAAACACCTGTCCCGCCAAATACACCTGTTAGGAAAAGTAAATAATCACCGGGAAGAAAAAAAGCGAAAAATAGACCATTTTCCGCAAACACAATTAAGGTAATGACCAGCAATCCCGATCGGATGATGGTTTCCGAATCGGTCAATTGATGCCATAAAAGATTTATTTCATCCATAAATAGGCGGGAGATTCCTTAAATTAATCGTGTGCTATTACGCTTTTGTCTCAATCTATTAATTTTTCAAAGCATAAATATCCATTTAATTTTCGAAATTTCTGTACATTTATAGAATGAAAAATGTAGTGGTCACTTTTCTTTTTGTTTTATTTATTTTAGGCAGTCTTCTGCCTAAAGTAGGATTAGAGCAATCATTTAAAGCAAACGAGCTATTAAAACATTTTCAAGAGCATCAGAAGATAGAAAAATCAAATTTCAATTTTGTCGATTTTCTTTGGTTGCATTATGCAGCAGATTCGAAACATGGTAAAACAAGTAAGCATCCAAGTCTTCCTTCCATTGATTTTAACGGGATTATAGGCTATGTTATTCCCGGTTTATACTTTTTGTGTATTTGGCCTATTTTACTATTTATATCTCGTAGGAAAGATCTCCAACGAATAAATCTTTATCACTTTTCCTTGTCCCGCGTTTTGATCGCGCCTCCTAGGGCTTAAAAAATTGCAGAAGCATTTTTTAAGTTAATATAAAGACATATGATCAATTCAATAATTTCATTTAGTATCCGCAATAAATTAGTTGTGGGAATTTTTGTGATCGGCTTAATTGCTTGGGGAAGTTATTCTTTAAGCCAATTGCCCATCGACGCTTTGCCTGATATTACATCGAATCAAGTTCAAGTAATCACTCAGTCGCCCGCTTTAGCGGCGGCGGAAGTCGAAAAATTTGTTACCTATCCCTTAGAAATTTCACTACGAACGATTCCCAATGTGCGTGATATCCGTTCAATTTCTAGGATGGGACTTTCCATTATTACTGTCGTCTTTGAAGATGAGGTGGCAATGGAAGTGGCGCGCCAACAAGTTTCTGAGAAGTTGAAGGGCGCCGAGCCCTATCTATTAAAGGGTGCTGGAGTGCCTGAAATGGCACCTATTACCACTGGCCTCGGAGAATTTTATCAATATACCTTGGAAGTTGACCCCGCTTTTGAAAACCAATATTCACTCGCTGATTTAAGAACATACCAAGATTGGATCGTTAAACGTCAGTTGCTTGGAATTAAAGGCGTTGTGGAGGTAAGTTCTTTTGGTGGAAATTTAAAGCAATATGAAGTAGCCATTAATCCTGAACGAATTAGTGCAGCCCATGTGTCCATTAATCAGATTTTTACTGCCTTGGAAAACAATAATTCCAACTCGGGAGGCAGTTATTTAGAAAAAGGTACAGATGTGTATTTCATTAGGTCTGAAGGAATGCTAAACTCTTTAGAGGATATTGAAAATACAATTGTCGTTCAAAGGGGACCCGGTGGATTACCTATTTTAATCAAAGATGTTGCAACAGTGCAGTTTGGCAAGGCCGTTCGATACGGGGCGATGACGAGAAATGGCAAGGGAGAAGTGGTAGGTGCCGTGATGCTTTTGTTGAAAGGCGCA
>CANKVC010000152.1 GCA_947486835.1 Cytophagaceae bacterium
GTATGCACAAAGCCTTGAGCTGCAAAAATAGGGGTCTTTAACTCATGAGATACATCAGCTAAAAATTCTTGTCGGTATTTAGCTGATTTCCTCAATTCCTTGACCTCATCTTCTTTGGTCGTAACATAGGAGTTTAATTCCTCGGTCAACAAGGCAATGGGGTTATCTTTTTCGATTAATTGAGATCGTGGGATGACAGAAAAATTCTTCTTTTTTATTTGTTTGATGCGGTCATACAACAAATTCACCTCTTTGAAAACTAAATAATCCAAGGCAAAATAAATTAAAACAGCGCCAAAAATCAGGCAACTAGTAAAACACACAAATAGGGTGCTTATATCTGATGTAGGTAAAAACGAAATGAATGCTGTCGTCACTCCGGCAATGACAATAGCTAGAACAAGGGATAGGTATTTTGGACTTAGCATATCAGGTATTTTGCTAAATTTCACAAAAAATTAGGAAAATCCCTATCTAAATCATTCAAAATCTTTTGATTAAACCCTCTTCCAAGACAAATTTTGTACCTTTACACTTTGAAAGGAATCACATGGAATTAAATTTACTAAGTGCTATTTCTCCCGTGGACGGGAGGTATCGTCGACAAACAGCTGTTTTGGCGCCTTATTTTTCTGAATTTGGTTTAATTCAATACCGCGTTCGCGTTGAAATCGAATATTTTATTGCACTTTGTGAAATCCCATTAAAACCGCTTGCCAGTTTCCCGACAGGCGCTTTTGTTGATCTGCGAAATTTGTATCTTCAATTTTCTGAGGCGGATGCGCAATGGATTAAGGACAAAGAAAAAGTGACCAACCATGACGTTAAGGCGGTTGAGTATTTTATCAAAGAAAAAATGCTGAATCTTTCTGGTAAGCATGGAGACTTATCAAGCTATGTGGAATTTATTCATTTTGGATTGACTTCTCAAGACATCAATAATTCAGCTATTCCGATGTCCATCGCGGAGGCACATAAAAACGTTATTTTACCTGCTTACACATCCGTGATTGAAATTCTTTCCAGCTATGCAAAGGATTGGAAAGACATTCCTTTACTTGCGCACACACATGGTCAGCCTGCTTCGCCTACTCGGCTTGGCAAGGAAGTGATGGTTTTTGTGGAAAGGTTGAATCGCCAATTAGATCTGTTGGCTCAAATTCCTTTTTCAGGAAAATTTGGGGGTGCCACAGGAAATTTTAATGCACACCAAGTGGCTTTTCCGGACATTAATTGGCCTCAATTTGCCGCGAAATTGCACAGTAATCTAGGGATTGTGCGATCAAAGTATACGACACAGATTGAACATTATGATAATTTGGCGGCCTATTTTGATGGCTTAAAAAGATTGAATACGATTTTAATTGACCTTTCTCGGGATATTTGGCAGTACATTTCCATGGGATACTTTAAACAAAAAATTAAAGAGGGGGAAATAGGGTCTTCGGCCATGCCTCATAAAGTAAACCCCATCGATTTTGAAAATGCGGAAGGTAATTTGGCGTTTTCAAATGCTACATTTGAGTTCTTGTCGGCAAAATTGCCAATCTCCAGGTTGCAGCGTGATTTAACGGACTCAACAGTCCTTAGGAATGTCGGCATGCCTTTAGCGCACACCTTGATAGCATTAAATTCTTTGCAAAAAGGACTAGGGAAGCTGGAATTAAATGAATCAAAAATCACGCATGATTTAGAGGAAAACTGGGTTGTTATCGCAGAAGCTATTCAAACGGTACTCCGTCGTGAGTCCTATCCAAAACCATATGAGGCACTAAAAGATTTAACACGTCATCATGGAAAAATAGACCAAACCGTTTTTCATCAATTTATTGATGGTTTAGCAGTGAGTGAAGCGATAAAAATTGAATTGAAACTTATCTCACCGTTCAACTTTGTTGGCCGAGACGAAAATTAAGATATGAACCAACGATTAATGCATATTGCTTTAGTGGTGGCTGATTATGACGAGGCGATTCATTGGTATACCCAAAAATTAAACTTCAAATTAATCGAGGACACTACGTTGAGCGAGGTAAAGCGTTGGGTTTTAATTCAACCTCCTGGAGAGGGGAGTTGCCAATTACTTTTAGCAAAGGCGGCCACAGAGGAACAAAAATCGAGAGTCGGGAATCAAACAGGAGGACGCGTATTTTTATTTTTACATACGGATGATTTTGAAAGGGATCATGAAAATCTGCTTCAAAAAGGAATCACAATCGTCCGAGGACCGTCTGAGGAGGAATATGGTAAAGTCCTTGTTTTCGAGGACTTGTATGGAAATTTATGGGATTTAATAGGTTAAAGTTTTGATTTAATAGATTTCATTTTACATTTGTAAAAATTATAACAAAATGATAAAAGCAGCATACAACAAAAACGGTTGGCAAGGGTAATAAACCCTTGAACAGTTTTGCTGTGTGCACATATGATATGTTTTACAAAGGCTTGCTGTTCTCAGTAAGCCTTTTTTTATTAATTTGTATTCAATTTATAAACATGTCTACGACACAAAATATACATATAAAAACGAGTAGAAAGACGCTTTTGGCCGATACGATGACGCCCATAGGCTTGTTTCTTAAAATTCGGAAGAATTTCAAAAACTCAGTCATATTGGAATCCGCTGATTACCATGGCCGCGAGCACGGTTTTTCTCACATTGCTTTTGAGCCCATCGCTAGTTTTACGTTAGATCAGTCGGTGGTGGTTCAAAAATTTCCTGACGGAACTGAAGAGACGTTTGTGTTGGCATCGCGCCAACAAGCCATTATGGCTTTGAAAAACTTTGCGGATCGTTTTGTTTTTTCAAAAGAGGCGGGGGATTCGCCCATGGCCAACGGACTTTTTGGCCATATATCGTATGATGCGGTTCAATATTTTGAAGACATCGAGATTAGGGGCAAAAGCAAGGAAACGGAAATCCCGTCCATCCGCTATTTTGTTTACCGCTATGTGTTAGCATTTAATCATTTTAATAACCAATTGGCCTACTATTCGCATACCTATGATGGAAGCGAACCTAGTTTTGATGCCATTTTGAATGCGATAGATCAGCCTGCGGAAGCCTTGGGGAAATTTCAACGCCAAGGAGAAGAAGTGAGTAACTTGACCGAAGACCAAACTCGGGAAATTGTTCACACCTGTATAAAACATTGTTTGCGCGGGGATGTATTTCAAATTGTTCCTTCTCGCAGGTTTAGTCAAAATTATCAAGGGGATGATTTTCAGGTGTATAGGGCTTTACGTTCCGTCAATCCATCGCCTTATTTATTTTACTTTGATTACGAAGAGTACCGTATTTTTGGTGCGTCACCAGAGAAACAGATTAAAATTGATGGAGATTTAGCTGAAATTCACCCCATTGCCGGAACATTTAGACGTTCTGGGGATGATGCTCGGGATGCGGAATTAGCACAGGCATTGATTGCAGATCCCAAAGAATCCGCCGAACATGTCATGCTGGTGGACTTAGCTAGAAATGATTTAAGTAGGAGTGCTGAAAATGTGAAGGTGGAAACTTTTAAGGAGGTTCAGTTTTTCTCCCATGTTATTCACTTGGTTTCAAAGGTAACAGGGCGTATGCAAAAAGGGGTTAATTCGCTCCAATTAGTAGCCGATACTTTTCCAGCGGGAACTTTAAGTGGAGCGCCAAAACACAATGCGATGACGATTATTAATCGCTTGGAGCCTACCAACCGTGCCATTTATGGTGGGGCGATTGGCTTCATGGATTTCGAAGGAAATTTTAATCACGCCATTGCGATCAGAACATTTTTAAGCAAGGGCCAAACCTTGTTTTTTCAAGCAGGAATGGGAGTGGTAGCTAAATCAGTAGTGGCTAGTGAAATGCAGGAAATACATAATAAATTGGCCGCTTTGCGAAGAGCATTAGAAGTGGCGGAAACTTTATCCTAGATCGATATGAATGTATTAGTGATTGATAATTATGATTCTTTTGTCTATAACCTAGTTTACCTTTTGAAGGAGCTGGGTGCCAAAGTGGATGTTTTTCGCAACGATAAAATTTCGGTGGAGGAAGTGGCTGCATACGATCAGATTTTACTTTCGCCGGGTCCTGGAATTCCATCGGAGGCAGGAATCATGTTAGATTTATTGAAGGAGTATAAGTCGAGCAAAAAAATATTAGGCGTTTGTTTGGGGCATCAGGCGATTGGCGAGGCTTTTGGGTCCCAATTGCAAAATATGGGGGAGGTATTGCATGGGGTGACTACTGAATGCGTGGTGACGGATCCTAGTGAAAAATTATTTCAAGGGATACCCACTCGCTTTGAAGTGTGTCGGTATCATTCATGGACGGTTGTACCAGAAACAATGCCGTCTGCTTTAAACATTACGGCAGTGGATGATAAAGGATTTGTGATGGCTGAGGCACATCAAAAGTATGATGTACGTGGGGTGCAATTTCACCCTGAGGCCTATTTGACCCAACATGGTTTACAAATGATTAAAAATTGGTTGAAATAAAAATGAAAAAAATATTAGAGAGACGTGTTGAAGGTGAGGCACTTAGCGAAGAAGAGGCGAGGGATTTTATGTTGAAAATAGGTCAAGGCGAGATAAATCCAAGCCAAATTGCTTCATTTTTATCATCTTATTGGTATCATCCGATTCAAGTAGCTGAGCTCAAAGGTTTTGTATCGGCGATGATGGAATTGGCTGTAACGGTTGATTTATCTGAATTTGATGCCATGGATGTTTGTGGAACGGGGGGTGACGGGAAAGATACGTTCAATATCAGTACCACTTCGTCGTTTATCATTGTGGGTGCTGGCCAGAAAATTGCGAAGCATGGAAATCATGGCGTATCATCTTCCGTGGGCTCGTCGACCGTCTTGGAATTTTTGGGTTTGAAGTTTAATAGTGACGCTAAAATATTAAAACGTAAAATGGATTCTGCGGGCATGTGTTTTTTACATGCGCCCTTGTTTCATCCTGCGATGAGGTTTGTGGGTCCTATTCGTAAGGAGTTAGGGATGAAAACCTTTTTTAATTTATTGGGACCTTTGTTGAACCCCGCGCGTGTCAAAAAGCAATTGACCGGAGTGTATGCACCTTCAGCTTTTGAATTATATGCTGGCTATTTTACAGAAAGCCAAAATAAATAT
>CANKVC010000153.1 GCA_947486835.1 Cytophagaceae bacterium
AAGTCAGGCGTATGGTGCGCAGCTACTTCGGTGGCCTTTTTGCCCGCAGGCCTAGCCCCCAAAAAGAAGAAAATACCAGGTACTTTTTCTTGGAAATAACTGAAGTCTTCCGCCCCCATGTGCGCATGAATTAAACTAACGCCTTCTTTTCCATTGATACCAACCAAAGTAGGCAGCATGTTTTCAACTAATTTAGGATTATTGTAAGTCACTGGATATCCAGTACCTATCGTAACATCGGCCTTCCCTCCCCCACTTAGGGCAATGTTGGTGGCAATTTCGTTGATTCGGCGATGCACTAACGCTCGCTGGGCTTGATCGAAGGTCCGAATAGTACCAATCATATGGGCACTTTCTGGAATAATATTCTGACGAATACCACTATGAATAGCCCCCACAGTCACAATAGCAGGATTTTCTGAAATATTAACACTCCTAGAAACAATGGTCTGTAAGCCCAAGACAATTTGAGATGAAATAACAATGGGATCTACTCCCGCCCAGGGATAAGCCCCATGCGCTTGCTTTCCATTGACCTTAATATCTAATTGGTCCACGCCAGCCATCGTCGCTTCAGGTTTGTATTCGATTAAACCTAAATCAGATTGGGCTTCAATATGTAAACCAAAAATAACATCCACTTTAGGATTTTCTAAAACTCCTTCCTTCACCATCAACTCAGCTCCAGAAATAATTTTCTCCCCTTTTTCATTATACACTCCCTCTTCGGATGGCTGAAAAATAAACTTCACCGTACCAGCTAAATTAGCCTTTTCGGAAGCTAAAATTTGAGCAACGGCCATCAGCATAGCCACATGTGAATCATGACCGCAGGCATGCATAACGCCTGTTTTTTGACCGTTATAGACTACTTCCACTTTGGATTTAAACGGCAAATTTCCTCGTTCCGTCACGGGCAATGCATCCATATCAGCACGCAGCGCAACGACAGGACCCGGCTTAGCACCACGTAAAATTCCAACTACACCCGTGATAGCCACTTTTTCTTGTACTTCTAAACCTAACGATTTTAAGTGTGCTGCAATAATCCCAGCCGTCCTAAACTCTTGATTTCCCAATTCAGGGTGCTCATGGAAGTCTCGGCGCCAAGCAATCACTTGATCTTTGAGCGCATCAGATTTTTGATTAATGGCAGGCTTCAAAGCCGTTTGGGCATTGACCAGTGAAAAATGTAAAATAAATGACGCGAGTAATAGAAATTGTTTTTTCATTTTATGTCGTTGATATTCAAAAATTGATTTCCCATTAATACGAATAAAAAAGTCCTAAGAATAAAGGTACAAAGCTTAGATATATCTCAGAATTAAATTCGATTTTCCGCTGTGCAACTAATCTTAGGACTCTTTAAAAAAAATTAGGAATTATTTATACCCCCACTTTTTCATGATTTGTAAATCTTCTTTTACACAATCAATCGGAGCAATTCCTTGGTATGCTTCTTGTTCAATAATAAAATGTTTGGTACCACCCAAAGTGTCGCCCAACTTCACCATTTCCAACACATTAATGATTCCTTTGCCTAAAATAGTACTTTCGTATTTATCCTCACCCGCTTTAGAAACAATTTCATCTTTCACGTGCATGGATACAAAACGGCCCGGCCATTTTTTCAAAATTTCGGCTGGAACACCACCTCCATTAATCATATTACCTATGTCTAATTGCTGCGTCACTAATTTAGGATCCGTGTTATTTAACATGATATCATAAAGCAATTCGCCTTCTAATTTTTCAGAGAATTCAAAATCATGGTTGTGATACCCGAATTTCATGTCGAATTTTTGACATAATTCTCCAGACTTATTAAATATATCCATGTATTTCAAAAGCAAATTTTTGTCTTTTCGAATGCCCATGTCGATCGATGGGCTTATGACAAATTCCTGACCACAAGTAGCCGCATCTTCCACGGTTTTTTTCCATAAATCCGTAAAGTCTTTTTTCGAATCATCCCAATGTGGCTTGCCCATCACCGTGTGACCCGATGGCATTTTCAAACCTAAATCATCTAAGCGTTTTTTAAATTCCTGCGCGGACCAACCGTAAAACTTGCGATTAATGTAGTTTGCGTGTTCCACATATTTATATCCCATTTCAGCCAATTTGGTCAAAGTCCCCATGGGATCTGCCTTCATTTCAGCGCGAATGGAATACAATTGAATACCAACCAGTTTTTTATATTTGGCAGCGGCCAAAGATTGTAAGGCCGGAGAGGCGATAGCGATAGCTCCAAGGCCAAAAGCACTTTTTCTTAAAAAAGATCGTCTTGATGAATTCATATATTAGGTTTTTTTATAGGTCTAAACTTAACAATTCTATTTCAATTTTACAAAAATCGCGTAACTTCGGATCATGCAACCTCTCGCTGAACGCATGCGTCCCACCTCTTTGGAGGATTATATTGGCCAAGAAAAGGTCATTGGCCCAAACGCTCCTTTAAGAAAAGCGATTGACGCGGGACATTTACCTTCTTGTATTCTTTGGGGTCCACCGGGGGTAGGAAAAACAACTTTAGCTACCTTATTAGCCGGCGCCTTAAAAAGAACGATTTATACTCTTTCCGCCGTACAATCAGGAGTAAAAGAGGTCCGAGAAACGCTAGAAATGGCGAAGAAAAACCGGATGTTTAATCCGCAATCTCCCATCTTATTCATAGACGAGATTCATCGTTTTTCTAAATCCCAACAAGATTCCTTGCTCAATGCGGTCGAAAAAGGAGTGGTTACTTTAGTGGGCGCAACTACGGAAAACCCTTCATTTGAAGTGATTTCAGCCTTACTTTCTCGTTGTCAAGTTTATGTGCTGGAATCTTTGGAGTCTAAGCATCTCCAACAAATGTTAGAAAAGGCCATCGAAAAAGATCCACTTTTCAAATCTAAAAAAATTGATTTAAAAGAAACAGATGCCCTATTTCATTTTTCCGGTGGCGATGGACGGAAATTATACAACCTTTTTGAGTTATTAATTTCCTCTGAGAATTCAGATAAATTAGAAATCACTAATGCGCTTGTTACGGAAAGACTACAGAAAAATTTGGCCTTATACGATAAAGATGGCGAGCAACATTATGACATCATTTCCGCCTTTATCAAATCGATTCGAGGTTCCGATCCAGACGCAGCTGTTTATTGGCTTGCGCGTATGTTGGTGGGCGGAGAATCCCTGGAGTTTATTGGGCGCCGACTCTTAATTTTAGCTTCCGAAGATATTGGCCTAGCTAATCCAAATGCACTTTTGATGGCACAAACATGTTTTGAGGCTATCCGTGTGATTGGAAATCCGGAGTCTAGAATTATTTTATCCCAAACCGTTATCTATTTAGCTTCTTCCCCAAAAAGCAATTCGGCATATAAGGCCATTAATCAAGCGATGGATTATGTGCAGAAAACTGGAAATTTACCGGTACCTCTGCATTTAAGAAATGCGCCGACGAGGTTAATGAAGGATTTGAATTATGGGGCCGATTACAAATTCCCACATGATTTTCCGGGCAATTTTGTCGAACAAAATTATTTTCCTGAGGTGGACAAAAAGCCGGTGTTTTATACCCCTGGAAAAAATGCAAATGAAGATAAGTTGGCAAAAATTAATCGTGACATTCCATCATAAGCAAAGCGCCTGATTGATAGGAAATTTTGACGATTCCATCGGATTTTGACTCATTGCTGGAACTGGTTTGTTGGCCCAACAATAATACCGGGTGATTTAATTCATACACAAGCCCTTCGCTTTTAACCTCCCTGGCTTCTCCATAAGGAATTAATGACAGGGGCGTTCCTGCAGGATACCACTTTTCGAAATGTTTGGGCAGCAAATAACTCGTGGAGAAGTTATCAAAAAAGACAATTTTCAATTGCTCGCCGTAACGAACCAATGAATGAAAATTATTTAAGGTATGATCCATGCGTTTTCCCGTGGCCCACACCACGTTCACGGCAGGATAACCCTCTTCCAACAAATAATCAAAGGCTTTTTCTAAATCCGTTTTATTTTGATCAGGGGTATGAATTTTTTTCAAAGGATAATGATCAAATTCATGAGAATGATTTGAAGCATGGTCAAAATCACCCAACCACACATCAACTTTAATTCCTAAATCAATAACGCGCTGAATGGCGCCATCTAAAACGACGACGGTGGGCGACCATTCCAACAATTGCTCCAATAAATCCATGGAACATTCTTCCCCATTGGCAATAATAAGCGCCGGTTCTTGCTTGTCGCGAATGATGTGATGAGAGGACATATTAAGACTTAAAATCAGATTTGCCTCCTGTTTTAGAGATCAATTTCGTTTCTTTAATGACAATTCCTTTGGAAATCGATTTACACATATCATACACCGTTAAGGCCGCGATGCTGGCTCCCACCAACGCTTCCATCTCCACTCCTGTTTTAGCTTCTAGTCGGCAAATACATGTGATAATCACCTGATCTTCGCTGGTTTCAAATTCAAATTTACAAGAATCAAGGCCCAAGGGGTGACACAAAGGAATCAGGTCAGCTGTTTTTTTGGCCCCCATAGTTCCGGCAATAGTCGCCGTTTGAATGATGCTTCCTTTCTTTGTTTGCCATCCCGCTAAAGATAATTGGGATGCGACCTCCTCTCCTAAATAAACGATCGATTGAGCGCGAGCTTCACGAACCGTTTCATTTTTAGCACTTACATCCACCATTCCTGGTTGGCCATTTTCATCTAAATGAGAGAAGGAATTTGACATATTAAAATAAATTTGTCAACAAAAATACATGACTATGTTTCATTTTAACGATTTTTTTAGAAATTTATAGAAATAGCATTTCCAAAATGATTAACCCAAACGAGGCTCTTAATTTGATTCAAGGTTTAATTGTACCCCAACAGGTACAAAATGTAGCGATCCAAGACGCCATAGGGTTGATCCTTGCAGAAGATTTAACAGCAGATAGAGACTTCCCTCCTTTTAATCGGGCGATGATGGATGGCATTGCCATCAAAAATACCGCGATAAAAAAATGGTTGATTGAGG
>CANKVC010000154.1 GCA_947486835.1 Cytophagaceae bacterium
CCAGTCATTTGAATCGGGTCATTTCCATAATTTCGTAATCGACTATTCAGTACCCCTAAAAATATATATTTTGCATCCATCACTTTGACCACCACTTCTTCGAGGATCGTATTGCTGGGTTCCAAATACAATACATTTTTTTCTGGCTTTAACTCATTGATTGGGACAACTTTATTATTATATCCTAAAAATGAAATAATAAGGTTTGAATTCTGCTTTTCTGTTGGGATTTTAATGGAGAATTTTCCCTCACTATTACTAATAGTCGATATGCTTGTTCCGGAAACGGTAATACTCGCAAAGATTAGTTCATTCCTTGTTTTACTATCCAAAATTGACCCTTTGAATTGTTTGAACGAACTAGAATCCGTCATGTGATAAGCTGAGAAATGAGCTTCTGATTGCATCTGAGCAAGAATGATGAAGAATAATCCAATGATTCCTCGAAAATAAAACT
Organism: Cytophagaceae bacterium; assembly: GCA_947486835.1. Classification (GTDB taxonomy): domain Bacteria; phylum Bacteroidota; class Bacteroidia; order Cytophagales; family Spirosomataceae; genus Aquirufa. The sequence continues at coordinate 458 of CANKVC010000154.1, forward strand.
GTAGCTTAGTTTTCATTATATGGATGCAATAAAATTAATTACCAAAAAATTAAATCCGTTTTCTGCCTTTTCGTTTTTTCAACTACCTCTCAAAGTACATAGCTAAATATTTGTAACTCAAATATAGGTAATGAACACATATGATAACATGTAATTAGAGCCAATTTTTTCGACGTCAAATGAATTAGACTAATAGAGGTTATATCTTGATTTTACTTAATAGTAAATAATTTCCAATTCTTGACCCACATTGTAATTGTCAGGTCTGTGAACTTTTGCGATTATTGATTAAATAATACACCAAAATAGAGAAGGCAAAACCAACAAAAATTAAAAAATAATTAACAGGTTTTTCAGCGGTAAGTGACATCCTAAGTAGGATGGTCGTGATGATAAAGCTTGCGTTTCTAAAAATCAAATTAAATGAAAAATGATACATGAAGGAAACGATAAGTAAAAAGACATCGATAAATATCATGACCGTGAAAAAATCACCGTAAAAGACTGTATTGGGATTTGGGTAATTTCGATTCGTTTGCATGGCTATAAACAAATCTTGTAGCCAACTGGATAAGCTTGAAAAGCTTAATATAAACAAAATGATCATCATCAAAAACGACATGATTTTTTTGATGGCTACAAATTGTTGAATGTCATTGATCGCATCGGAGCGTTTCGAATTTTTGTATAGTTTATAATACAACATCGTCGCTGCAAGCATTAAAAGGGAAGCGATTAAGTCATATACGAGACTTAGTAAATGAATATCTTGGATGGAGAGTGCTTGGCCAAAATCTAAATCGGCAATGTCATGAAAAAAGCTTCGAAGGGTTATTAGTGTAATTACTTCAAATTGCTTGCCAATAAACTCAGAGATTGATTTTGGAATAATGATGACCAATAATAAAACCTCATAAAATAGGATAAAACTGAAAGGTGTGTAAATAGCTTTCAGGTAACTGTGCTGGAAGTTCTTGAAAAATAGAACGTTGTTGGCTAAAAATATGAAACCTAAATGGAGAACAAACGCGAGTAATGCGAGCCTTAAGATCAAAAGCTCCACCATTCTAACTCGCTTAGGGTTAACTAAGCGATCGAATAATTGGTCATATTTAGCTAAAAAAGACAGCATATCACTTAGGTTTTTGGAAATCCATTCGTTTTTTATTGGTCACTTTTTTTTGAGGCTGTTTTCTTGGCGCTTGCCACAGGTTTTTGCTCATCTTTTCCTAAGACCTCCATTTGATCTTGTACTATATCCTTGAACGAATTGTCAAAATAAACGCCATCTGATTCCATATCTGCGATGTTGCGGTGCATGGCTTTGTAGATAACTTTTTTTTCTTCAGAAGTCAACGATTTGTTTACGGCAAGATTTCCAATGAAATTGACTAAACCGGCTCTAGGACCAGATTCTTTTTGGTAAACATAGGTCTCATTCTCCATGACAGAGAATTCTCTGTATACCGCTATGATAAAGACGATAAATAAAGTCGATATAACCGCGGTAAGTAAAATAATATCCATATCCATTATTTCTTCGATTTAGAGTTGATAAAATTTAATAAACCTAGGATTGTTGGCGGCCATAAACCAATAAAAATGGCTTTGTCCTTATCTCCGACGACCAAGTAAAGGTATTCACTGACAAAAATGACGATGATGACAACAACGATGATCAGAATTTCTGAGGCTTTAAAGTTTTTAAACATGACGAGTTATTTTAATATTAAATGACAGCATTAAATTGAATAAACACAGGTTAAAAATAGATGCTTATTCTTTAATTAACAAAATTAAAGCCACAGAAAATCTGTGGCTTTAAAAATTAAATGAACCCCAATATTATTTAGGAAGTACAACTGAATCAATCACGTGGATGATTCCGTTACCTGCTTTCAAATCCGTCGCAACAACCGTAGCTGTACCACCTCTTTCGTCAGTCAAAATAACTTTTCCGTTTTTCAACGAAGCCGTTACTGTACCACCGCTAACGGTTTTCAATGCTAATGAACCCTTTGCGTCAGTAATTGCTTTTACGACAGTTGCCGCGTCAAATGTTCCAGCAATAACATGGTAAGTAAGAACTTTAGTTAAAGTAGCCTTGTTTTCTGCTTTTAATAAATAATCCACTGTTCCAGCTGGCAATTTAGCAAACGCAGCATTTACAGGTGCGAATACCGTAAATGGACCTGCACTCTGTAATGTCTCAACTAATCCTGCTGCCTTAACAGCTGCAACTAAAGTAGTGTGATCAGCTGATCCTACAGCCACATCTACTACTGTTTTTTGAGCGTTAGATGCAAAACTTAGCCCGATTAGAGCGATTAATGTCAATGTAATTGATTTTAATTTCATTTTTTTTGTATTTTTTGTTTTAGTACCATCACATAACTCGTTAATTATGAATTAGTTTTGAAATTTTTTGATGAGGTCAAAAAACAATTAATTTTCCAACAAGCAAACATTGGATTGAATGTATTGAAATTTTGTCGATCAAGGGGATGATTTGATCATTTAAGCAATCTATTCAATAGGAATGGTCTATCGGATAGTTGTAGAATCGATTGATTTATTTCTGGAATCCGCCTGTTATTTCCTTTATTTTTTCAAAAAATGCTTTTTTTCTTTGAGAATTTATTCCCCAATCTACTGGTACCGTTTGGTAACCTTCAATTATATTGGTTTCCCCGCGGAGGCGATAATCGAAATATCCCCAGGAAACATAATTTTTTAATGAGGTGGTCAAGTTATTGGTCTCTTTTTCAAAATCGAAGTGATCATCTTCATTGTTGATCATGGGCATAATACGGAAACCGTCCACCTCCATCGTTTTGTTAATTAAATCTTGAATTTGTTCGGTTTTTGAACCTCCATTTCCATGAATTAATACAAAATCAGAGGTTTTTATAACATTGGAAGTTGGTACAATAAGGCCGCGAAAACTCGTTCCTACTAAATAACGGTATCCATTCTTTTTTTTCTCTTTGACCAAATTAATGAGTTCATGAATTCTGTTTGGGTACAAAATTGGATGGTTATAAGATCCATTTTCACTCGTTTCATTGGCAATCTCAAGCAGTACATTTCGGTATTTCTTTTTAAATAACCAATCAACCATTTGATTAGTAGCGTTTATAACTGCTTTTTCATCATATAAATATTGATCTTGACCAAAATAGAATAATCCCAATATGACTACCATTTTTAATCGATCCGCTTCTTTCAAAACTTTATCTAAACGGTCCAGGTAGTCAGCGTTCAATGATCCATCTTGATTAAATCCTGAATTAATGCATTTCGAATTTCCATAGCCCGTTGGGCTACCCCCCTGCATATTAATTGTAAAACAGTTTAATCCATATGAATGCCAAAGGGACATATTCGAAACAAATTCTTGATTATTTCTGTTGGCATCCCATTTTTTTGTGTCAGGATAGGCAAATGTCTGAGCGGTTTCAGGATTTAAATCATCAAAAATGCCTTGAACCATACGAGAGTTCATTAACAAGCCCTCTATTTTTAGATTATTCCAATACCTATTTGGATAGGTGGGGCTACCATTAATATAAAATTGATTGCCCTTGATTTCGACTACTGTTTGTCCCGCGGCGTTAAAAATCACTAAAATGGTCAGGGCCAATTTAAATACACACAATGATTTTATTTTTAGCATAATCTTTACGTTATAGATTCAAATTTTGCTGGGATACTAGCTCTTTTAAATGAATAGAGACCTATTATTGAGGTTTAATTAAATTTACAACAAGCTAAAGTCCAGGTTGTTTTCTTAAAAAGTTTAATTGAGACAGAACTATTTCAAATTTAATTTGGTCGAATTTATTAAATATATGAAGAGTATAAATTTGAAAAATATTTTTTTTTCATAATTTTTCATTTTTTTTTTTTGGATTACGCAAAACAAATCTTTTTTGTTTCTTAAAACAGTAAATTTTGTTTAACCTAAAACAATCTACCCTAAATCATTTTTTCAAATTTTAATTAGTGTAGTTTATTTTTTGAAAATAAATTGTTTTCAGTAATTATACTAATTAATCAAAACAAACATTATCCACATGAAAAGTATGCTTTTTATTTTTTGTAGTGCAATGTGCATGTTCTCTGCCACATTTGCACAGACAAGACAAGTTACCGGTAAAGTAACCGGTGTCAATAATCAGGTAGTTGCATCTGCATCTATCAAGGTTAAGGCTAGTAACTTAGCTACCATTACGAATACTGATGGTACTTTTAGTTTGAAAGCTCCTAATGGAAGTTTTGTGTTACAAGTCTCTTCTATTGGATACGAATCCAAAGAAGTCGCGGTAAGCGCTTCTCAATCTATCGTAAACGTTTCTTTGGTGGAGCAATCGACTGACTTAAATGAAGTCGTTGTTACTGCGCTGGGAATTAAACGAGAAAAGAAGTCGTTGACCTATGCCTCTCAACAACTTGCAGGTGAGGAAATCAGAAGGGCGGCTGGTCCAAACTTCATGGAAGCTTTAAGTGGTAAAGTTGCTGGAATTGACATTAA
>CANKVC010000155.1 GCA_947486835.1 Cytophagaceae bacterium
TCTTTGGCGACTTCCTTATGTTTTTCTTTGGTCCCCTTAAAAACCATATGTTCTAATAGGTGAGACATTTCTGTTTCTCCGTAGCCTTCGTGGCGTGAACCTACTAAATAGGTAATGTTCACGGTGATGGTTTGCTTGGATGGATCTGGAAATAATAGAACCTTCAGCCCATTGGCTAATTTGTATTCAGTAATTCCTTCTGCTGAGGTTACTTTTTCTGGGATAGGCAAGGAAGCTGCTGGTGCTGTTACCGATTGTTTTGCAATCGCCTTGTTGGCAGTGGTTTTTTGTTGGGCTATTAGTGTGGCAGTTGAACTAACTAAAAGGAGTCCCGCGAGGATTATTCTTTTCATGGTGTTAATTGAATGTTGATTTTTATTTGAAAAATTAAATTACCTAAAAAATTTAAGGAAATATTTTTTTTAGGATGGGTGGATAAATAAATCCACGATAGGATTTATTTTTTGTATTGTTGGATCAATTTAAAGATTGCTTTTTGTGTTTCTAGGTTAGGGAAATATTCAAACATGATAACATGTTGGTCATAATCCAAGATAAGTCCCGATTCTAAAAAGTGAAATGCTTCTTTAAATTGGCCTGCTTTGATTAAGAAAATAGCGGATCGATAATAGAAGTCGGCTTCTTCCGGTAATTCGTCAATCGCAGATAACATGATGTCAGCTGACTTCTCAAAATCTTCGAGGTCATAGTGTAATTGGGCCCATTTAACCCAGGTAGGGGCAAAGAAGGAATCTAACTCGATGGACTTTTGGTAAGCTTCATCCGCCGAAACCGTATTTCCTAAATAGGCCTCAACATCCGCCAAACCAGTCCAGTACAATGGATTAGATTCATTTAATTTGATTGCTTTTTTCAAAAAATGCAAGGATTCAAACCATTTATCCATTTCGGTTAAGCAAACAGCTAATCCATAATATCCTTCGTCCCAAAGCGGATCAAGTTTTACCGCAACTTTATAATAAGATAATGCAGCGTCAAATTTCTTTTGTCTCTATAAACTAGCTCCTAAGCAACAAAATAATTCGGGGTTAGGGTCGTCACAAGTGAGGCATTGTGTATAAGATTCTTCAGCTTTTACGTAGTCTTTTAAGTTCATGTAGGTATTCCCTAAATTGAACAAAGATGAACCAAAGGTAGGTTCGATGGCTAGAGAATATTCATAGGCGTCAATCGCCTTTTCAAATTGCTTAAGTTTAGAATAGGCGATGCCTAAATTATACCAAGCGGTATACGAGAAAGGATCTTGGTCAATAAAGTTTTTGTAATACGGAATGCTCTCGTCGATTTTACCTATTTCATCTAGGGCATTAGCTAATTCGACTAAGGCATTTTCGTTTTCAGGGTTATATTCAAGGGATTTTTTGAACATGTCAACCGCCTCGCGGGGTTTGAACCAGGCCACATAACTTAAACCTAATCTAAAGTAGACTTCATCTTTTTCTTCATAAGCTTCTAAAGCTTCTAAAAATAGATTGACGGAAGCTTCATGCTGACCCATTTGACTCAATAAAGTGCCTTTCACCAAAATGAGTTCTATGTCCGTTGGAAACAACAGAATCGCATTTTCAATGATTTCCATGGCATCTTCCGGTTTTTGGATTTCGCCTAAAACCTGTGCCTTTAAAATAATTAATTCGAGTGTATATGGAAAATGGGTAAGCCCTAAATCACATGCTTTTAATGCTTCGTCAAACTTGGATTGCATAAAATAATGATCCGCAATTTGCTCTAACGTGTCTATGTCGAAGAAAGAATCCTCCTGATTATTTAACATCTTTTCAAATCTTTGAACGGAAGAATTGATATCTTCTCTGTTTTCATCGAATTCGGGATCCAGCATAGAGTATTATTGGAGGTTAGACGCTATAATTTTTACTAAATTAAAGCAATTATTTTTAATTTTTAAACAGTATTTCAACCTAAATTTGTTCCAAAATTTTAATTAATGCCACAGCCAACTGCAATCATCGATTTAGGTACCAATACCTTCCAACTTTTAGTGGCGACTCCGGGAAATATTTCTGAAACCATGCAGATAATTTGTCAGTTACAGCGACCGGTACAGTTGGGCTTAGGGGCTATGGAAACTGGGCTTTTACAAAAGGATGCGATGGATCGCGCGATCATAGCTTTAACTGAATTTAAAGAAGTGGCTGTTTCTAAAGGCTGCGAAAATACCCGAATTCATGCCATAGGCACGAGTATTTTACGAAGGGCTTCTAATACGCCACAATTTGTTGAGGAAGTCCATAATCAATTAGGGATTAAAATCCAGGTAATTTCTGGGATTGAAGAAGCGGATTTAATTTACCATGGAATTTATCATTCATTGCCGCAGCCTTGGAATCCCATTAGTTTAGTCATGGATATAGGGGGTGGAAGTGTGGAATTCATCTTATTTGAAGGAACAAAAATACGATTCAAAGTTAGTCTAGAGCTAGGTGGTTTACGCCTTTTATCCTTATTTCAGCAAGATGGACAATTTTGTATATCAAGACTCGATGAAATGCAAGCCTATATTTTAGATCAAATGAAACCGTTATTTATCGCCTGTGAGGAACATAAACCTAGCGTTTTAATCGGTGCCGCGGGAGCCTTTGAAACCATTTGGGATTTAGCTAATGCGGACATGCCGACTCGCGTCATTCCTCCCGCTTCTAAATTGGTTATAACGCAATTTTACCAACAAAAGAAATTGGTGCAAGAAACTGATTTTGTAGGCCGACAAAATATCAAGGGGATGAAAGCTTTTAGGGCGGGCATATTACCGTATGCTAATGTTTTGATAGCCACTGTTTTGAAAGAATTAGCCATCAAAAATATGTGGGTGTCTTCTTATAGTTTAAAAGAGGGCTATTGGTTTCTTCAGAATAAATAAAGCTAAAAAGATCTGCTTTTTTTTGAAAAAAACAATTAAAATGATAATCTTTAAGGTTATAAAGTGTTATTAAATTTTTCAACAAATATTTATGTCATCGATACTTAATTTAATTCTGTTACAAGCAACCGCTCAAGAAGAATTCACCATTTTAAGTTTATTGGAAAAAGGAGGGTATGTGATGTATCCAATCCTATTCTTGTTCAGTGTTGCTATCTTTTTATTTATTGAAAGGTATTTGTATATCAGAAAGACGACTAAAATAGACGAGAACTTTCTTCACAACATTAATGAACTTTTATTAGCCGGAAATATCCAAGCAGCCATTACCTATTGCAAGAATTCTAAATTCCCCATTGCCAATATGTTAGAGCGTGGATTGGGTCGTTTGGGTTCTCCCATCCGTGAAATTGAAAGTGCGATTGAGAACAAGGCCAAGTTGGAAATCTATAACATGGAAAAGAACTTAGGTATTTTGAGTTCGATTGCACGTATCGCACCGATGTTTGGATTCTTAGGAACGGTTACGGGTATGATTCGTACGTTTCATAATATTTCTACTTCAAATAAAATTGAGATCTCGACGATCGCTTCAGGTATCTATGAGAAAATGGTTACTTCTGCTTCAGGTTTAATTGTGGGTATCATTGCTTATGTATTGTATACCTTGTTAATGACCATGATTGATCGCAGTATTAATAAGATGGAAATTGTAGCGATGGATTTTATTGATTTATTGCATAAGCCAGCTAATAAAAAATAATTGTATGAATTTTAGAAAGCGCGAAAGAGAAGCATCCGAGGTAGAGACAGGTGCATTAGCGGATATTTTGTTTTTCTTATTGATGTTTTTTTTAATGATATCGACTTTAGCTTCTCCGGATGCTATTCGTTTATTGCTTCCAAAGGCTGACTCTACGAAGGTTACCCCACCCGTAGTGGAGTCGATTCGTTTGTCGGTGGATGCCAATAATTCATTTTATTTGGATGGCAATGCCAACGGTATTGCAATTGAACAAGTGGATTCTGCTTTAAAAGTTATTTTACAAACGAAGAAAGCAACCTCTTTGATTATATCAATCGATAAAACGCGTACCGTTCAGGATTTGACTGATGTGTATGATTTAGCTGCCAAAAATAACCTATCGATGGTAATGGCAGCTGAGAAGAAAAAATAAATATATGGAAGGCTACCTGAGTATAGCCCTGAAATCAATAGCCGTTTACGTGTTCATCGTGGCGGCTATTCGTGTTTTTGGAAAGAAAGAGTTTGCGCAATTATCCATTATTGATTTAGTTTTCATTTTATTAATTTCTAATTCAGTTCAAAATGCCATGGTGGGGGCTGATTCATCTTTGGAAGGTGGATTAGTAGCCGCATTTTCACTTTTTCTGATGAATTATGTATTCAAAAAAATATCCTTGTTTAGTAAAGGATTTTCCAAGGCCATCGAAGGGGAGCCAATTATGTTAATTTATCAAGGGGAAGTTAAATTGGGTGGCTTGGAAAAAGCGCAAATTTCGGTAGACCAACTGAATGCTGTGGTCCGTGAACATGGCGTTGAAAGTGTTGAATTAGTTAATCTAGCGATGTTAGAAGTGGATGGTAATATTTCAGTGCTTTCGGATAATTTCAAGAAAAGTACCAAAAGAAAACATAAAGGTCATCAAGTGATAGGCAAAAATACAGCCTAATATTGTATATTTGCTGTATTCTAGTCTGTTTGTAGAGATAGAATTCATTTTGTTTTCGTATTTGATGGAAAAGATTTTAAAATTTGGGGGTACGAGTTGTGGTAGTGTAGTCAGTATTCAATCTGTTATTTCGATCATCGAATCGAATTGTAAGGCTCAAACTAAATTTGCAGTGGTTTTTTCCGCCATGAGTGGTGTGACAAACCAATTATTAGAAGCAGGAAACCTAGCCTCCAAGAGAAAAAATATAGATAATTCCATCATTGAAGATATTGAAAATCGTCATTTTGAGATTATTAAGCACTTTATTCCGGTTACTGGCCAGTCCCAAGTG
>CANKVC010000156.1 GCA_947486835.1 Cytophagaceae bacterium
GTATACCCCCTGAAACCATCGTGTGTTTGAAGTGAAGTGTCGACTGGCCTACGGGATTGGAGTTCAGCGTCTGGGTTTGTTGGTAGGCAAAAAATCCCACCAATTTATCCGAAAATCTTTTCTCGAATTCGGCGCCGTAGCCGGCCATCATTTTTATTTGGGCGAATTGTGCATCTTCAGTTAGGTCTACATAGCGATTCATGAGCAATTGGTTTCCATGTACGATTTTATTCACACTGGCAATGCCTTGCAGGTTCAGCGAGAACTTCCAGGGCAATGGAATCCTAACACCTAGTTTTCCGTGAAGACCTATGTAATCGGTTTGATAGGAAAAGGCATTGTTTTGAATATCGCCTACCGCGTTTAGCTGTGTAAACTGAAGACCCAGGTCGTAATTGATCAGACTTAGTAGTTTGGCTACTTTCGGATTTTGACCTAAGTAAATAGCGAAAGGCGTTTGGTCTAATTTGTATTTAGCTGAATCCACTAGGCTGGCTTTGTGGAAAGCTAGGGCAAAGGCTAGGCCGGAGCCCGACTTTAAGCCTTGGACATTTTGGCCCTGCTCATTTTGGTAATTGAACTCCGTGATGGCAATGCCTTGGGTGAGTTTGAATTGTTGGGCACAGGCGGGCGTCGCATTATACACACAAAGGAAAATAAGCACGAATCCTCGTGAGAGTAGATTGTTGACTGATGGGTACATAATTTATTAGAACTAGGTAGATACTTGTTTAATTCCAATTAGATAAACACAATGGTCTAATTAAAATTTTGTTTGGACTAAATTTAAAAGTCGATACAAAAATGACCACTAATAATAGGCCGCAGTGAGCAATCACACAGTTAATATGTTTGGAAATAATTATTTTCAAACAAGATGAATAATTAAGCCTAGTTTGATTTTAATTATTTTCATACCTTCGATTTCAAACAATGTGACACATCAGAAATGATATTTACTTCCATTTACATCAACTGCTTTTTATGCCTGCTCCTATTGAATTTTCAATGGAAGGAGAACAAATCAGTGATCTACCTTTGTCTTGTATTAATAATTTTCAATGTCAGACAAATCGCTGCATTATTGCTTAATTCACAATCTGACAACATTGTATTAACAAGATTATTATATGTTATGGATCCGATAGCTGTAATGTGCGGCCCCATGATTTTGTATTTTTTTAAAAGTATCGTGCACAAGAAATTCTATATGGATTACTTGTTTATTTTAATGTGTATTATTCCTAGCACAATTATTTTAATGAACTTGTGGCCCTATTTTCAATTAACATTTGCTGAAAAACAAAACATGATCTTATCCACCATTAATCACACGTACAAGCGCGATTTTCCCATGCAGCATACGTTGTTTTTTAGTTTTAAAATTCAAGTGAGAATGGTTGCAACCTACAATCTAGCCTTTATGGTTTACTCTTGCTATTATATATTAAAGGCAAATAAGGCCAAAAAAATCAAGGCAAATTTGGACCGATTTATAAAATCAATTATTTCGATCATGCTAATCTCGGTAGTTCCAGTGCTATTATTTGTTTTAACCGCTTCCTATATAACAAATGAAAAATTCGAAATCAGTTTAAAGGTTTCCAAAAATATCAATTCGAATTTCTTATATCTATTTACACTTATTCCCCCCATTAGTTTCTTGTTCTTTCCTCAATTAATTTATGGACAGAATCAAGGCACCTCCATATATCTGAAATTAAAAGAAATATTGAACAGCAATTTCAAAGGGATGCGTCGGGAAGTTCCTGTGGAATTTGAAAAGTCAATGGATATAGACCGCATCATCACATACATCGATAAGCAAAAACCTTACATAAATCCATCTTTTTCATTACATAGCATATCCAGCGAACTAAATATTCCGTATCTACAAGTTTCAAATTGTCTAAATAAGGAAATGAAAGTTTCATTTCCAGAATTCCGAAATCAAAAACGCGTAGAATATGCCATTCAATTATTTAAAGAAAAAAAGCATCATCAAATGTCGATTGAAGGCATATCAGATCTATGTGGCTTTAAGAGCAAATCATCATTTTACCTAGCCTTTCGGGCGGTATATCAAGTGACGCCAACCGAGTGGATTGCTAAAAATTTATAAACCTTGGCCAACAGATTAACGAAAACAGAAAGAAAAAATCACTGAATTTGGTTTTATTGAAAATCAAACTTGAGCCTAATAAACATTTATTAACATATGGTATTAACGTCCGTATTCTTAAATCTGATCATCTGTATGTTGCTGTTCATTTACAAATGGCGTCATAATAAGGCAATCATTTACATGATCAGCTTGATTTTATTGGCAAATATGCGTCATACCATCATGTTATTATTAAATCAGCCCATTGAGAGTCGAGTATTGGCTGTATTACTCGTCCATTTTGATCCAGTGGTCATATTGATAGGACCATTACTCTTCTTGTATTTTAAAAGTCTCATTCAAGGTAAATTCGTATTCGAAAAATGGTTTTGGCTATACCTGATTCCTGTTAGTATATTTTTTATTAATACATTTTCCTATTACTTTCTTGACTTTGAAACAAAAGATCAATTTGCCAAATTAATCCAGAATAATAACCATGCAGACGTTAAACTACCCGGTGGAACATGGCTTTTTGATTATAATATTCAGATGATCATCGCGCCGCTGCATAATTGGACATTTATTATCTATTCATTTATCTATGTATATCAACAGAAAAAAAAGAATTCAATTAAGTTAAAAGTTTCAAGAATAATTGTGCGGTTAAAGTGGATTATATTTTTAATGATGTTACCCGTGCTTTTGCAAATTCTATTTGCAACGTTAAAATCACCTAAGACATTTGATCTGTCATTTCAGGACTCTACCATCAGTTTTGATATCATGTATTTATCTACTTTATTTTTACCCCTATCATTTATTCTATTTCCCTCGTTATTATATGGTTCCACCAATACATCAACTTCACTTTGGGAGAAGGTCAAAGAAATATGGGTTTCAATTTCGCGCATCGCTTTAGACGAAAAAATGGAAAATCCTGAAAAATCGACAGATCTGGATCGCATCATTCAGTACATGGATAAGAAGAAACCGTATTTAAAATCAAACTTTTCAGTTCATGATGTGTCGCGAGAGTTGAATATTCCACACTTGCGTGTTTCGAATAGTTTCAATAAACAGATCAACATTCCTTTCCCAAAATATCGGAATGATCTCAGAGTAAAATATGCCGTGCAAATGTTTAAAGATCAAAAACATTTAGAGATGTCGATTGAAGGTATTGCAACGCAGTCGGGATTTAAGACCAAATCAGCTTTTTACGCAGCCTTTAAATCGGAATATAAAATGACTCCGACGGAGTGGATAGAGAAAAATCTGTAGGTCCATGAACGTTAATAAGAATCAAGAACAAAGGCACTGTATGGATAGTCAGTAATGATTTGATCATTCGTCCTATTTCTTGTATCGTTTAAATTTAAAAGAAGCTGAATTTCGATCGAAAACCCCTCTCGTGCTACCACTCCTGCTACCACCCCCGTAAAATAAAAGAAACCACTCGACCTGAGTGGTTTCTCGGTTACCGTACGGTAGAATGGAATCATTTCTTAACCTACCCTATTCGAATCAAAACCATTCCAAATTAAACTATAATTACTTTTTGACATCTTAATTAATTCCTAATATGTTAAAATCACACGTACTTGCTCACCTTTTTGCACACAAATATTTTACGTCAAATTGACCTCATTTTAAATCTACCTCCCTTACTAGGTGTAATGTTGCAACCATTACTTTTCGTACAACTCTTCCTCTAAAACAGGATTCAGCCACACAGTAGATTCTTTTTTCGAAACACCATTCATCATGACACCTTGAATAAACTGTTTATTTATAGAACCATGAGAATGAATGACACCAGGAAGAATTTCTACTAAATCCCCCTTTTTTAGTTGAATCATTGGCTTACCCTTTTCTTTAAAATAACCTTCTCCATCCACTCCAAAAATGATTTGTTTGCCCGTATGTTTATGCCAATTGCTTCGAGCTTTAGGTTCAAATAAAACCCTAGAAGCAAGGAAATCACTTTCAGAATCGTTAATGAAATATTCTACCCAAACATCGCCAAAGAACCTTTCAGAAGGACCTTTTGTCCAATTACCTTGCAAAGGTTTTTCTGAGCTTTGAGCGGTAGTTTGAAATGAAACTAAAATTGAAATCATCAAATGAATAATAACAACGACATTTTTCATTTATCATCTACCCTTTTAATTGTGGCTGAAAAGGCTGTTGGTAAAAACGCTTCCCCGTCGCCTGATACAATGCATTTGCCATCGCCCCAAAAATCGGAGGGAAAGGTGGCTCCCCTAAACCTGTAGGATCTATTTCATTTTTCACAAAATGCACATCGATTTTCTTCGGTGCCTCATTATGGCGAATCATCCGATAGGTGTCGAAATTGCGTTGATCTGTCTTGCCATCCGTTAACGTCAACTGACCAAACAAGGCATTTCCAATCCCATCAATCGCCGCACCTTCAGCCATGTTTTTAGCTCCCTCTGGATTCACAACTACGCCGCAATCTAGGGCAGTAGTTACTAGGTCGACCGTAACTTGATCGCCTTTCACCTGTAAATCGATGACCTGAGCCGCATAGGAATTGTGGCAGAAATACGCCGAAACCCCGCGCTTTTTACCTACGTTTTCCGGTTTTCCCCAGCCTGATTTCTCGCGAACTAATTCCAGCACGCCCATGTAGCGGCTCGCATCGTAATCGTTGGTTTTGCCAACCGGGTTATCTTTGGCCCGCTGCATTAATTCCAAACGGAACGCAATCGGGTCCTTGTCCATGTACTCCGAAATTTCATTC
>CANKVC010000157.1 GCA_947486835.1 Cytophagaceae bacterium
GAGACTAATACTAATCGTTGTTTTCAGTTTGTCTTGAGCATTTGCAACACTCGAGTAGCATAAGCTTACAAAGCTAATGGCAAATACTAGTTGGGTTAATGACATTTTCATGATTTTAATCCATAAAGCGTGATTGATTATTTCTTTTTTCATAAGTAAAAGGTTTATTATTTATTATTGACATCCATTTCCAAAAATCATAATTTCGCCATCGATGACCTCATATTTAGCTCGAACGATTTCGCATATTATATCAAGTTTTTGATATAAGTTTTCGTTATTAAAATGTGCAGTAACGGAGCATTTACTGAACACCTCTTTATCGAAACCTATTTTTATTCCATAAATACCTTCAAGCCTATTAAAAACCTCAGATATCTTAGTTTCCTCGAAAGCTAAAATCGTGTTTTTGGGTGAATCATTGAGTGATAAAGGCGAATCAACTAGCGTTTTGATAAGTAAATTCTCCTCTTTTTCAAATACCGCTTTTTGGTTGGGAATAAGGACAATTTCGGTCGAAAGCGATTGTTTATTTTCTAATTTTCCATCTTGCCTATACACCGTGACTTTTCCCGTACGAACTGAGACAGAAATATTATTGTCTTGTTCATACGCTTTTATTCTAAAGCTTGTGCCAATTACCTTTGTGACCAATTTTCCTGTATAAATCAAAAATGGCCTTTGGCTATCTTTTTTAACCTCAAAAAATGCTTCACCTATTAGAAAAACTTCTCTTTTTTTATCGCCAAATTCATTTCCATATCGCAATTCACTTTGAGGTTCTAGTGTAATTTTGCTTCCATCCACTAATTCAAAAGTAATTGGCTTCCTACCGTTATTCGTATGGATTGCTTTGGGGTCGGTTGCAGTAATTTGATCAAAATAGGCATTATTTGATTTATCTTTTTCCATAAACCACCATCCAATCCCGAATACTAATGCTACTGAAGCGGCTAAACGAAGCCAATTAGTACGCAAAAAGCTTGAATGAGTGTTTTTAGGAAGAGTGGTATTTAAAATGTCTTGAATACCCTCGTTAATTTCATACGCTGAAAAAACATCTACCTGCTTTATTTTTAAAGCGATAACTAAAGATTTCGCTTCTTCAATCACTTTGATTTTTTCTGGATTTAATTGAATCCACGTTTCCCAAAAAGTATCATCTGAGGAAAGCTCATCAAAAGCCCATTGACGAAAGTAGGCGTCCTGTATAAATTCCTCAACATTATAATTAGTATAATTCATCATAAAAAAACAAGATATCACCTAGTCTTCAGGTTAAAGAGACAAGAAACCTGGTTTGGTACTGAAAAAAATTAATAAATAAATAAAAAACTTGATAGCAGCACTGCAAACCAGTTTTTTCGGATGGCTTTGATTGCCTCATGGATAAGGTTGACAACAGAGCGATAGTTGATATCCATAATGATCGCAATCTCTTCGTAAGATAAGTCTTGATTAAAACGCAAGAAAATAGCTTCTCTCTGCCTTTTGGTCAATTTATCAAGCTCAAATCTTAGTTTTTGAAGCAACTCGTTTTCAACTTCACGGGAAATTAGATATGTTTCAATATCGAATTCAACATCGAAATCATGATCATCTGATATTTTATCTGCTTCACGAAACCACTTCAACCTACTGCTTTCTCTAATAATATTTTTACGTATTGATTGCAGTAAATAAGATTTAACAGAAACTACATCAGCCAAGTATTCTCTGCGATTCCATATTTCGATAAATAGATCCTGAACACAATCTTTTACAAATTCTTTGTCTCGATAAAATCTAACTCCATAATTAAGGACAATAGTATAATACTTTTTCAGCAAGATTTCATAAGCTGCTCTTTCACTTCTTTTAAGCGCTTGCCAAAGCATAGAGTCCTCCGTAAACTTCGTAATTATTTTATCTTCTGTCTTCAAACCCAACTGATATTAAATTAAGGAAGTAATTTTTGATGTGATTTCGAATTTAATAATTATTTTAATTTGAAAACAACATATTTTATCTAAAATCAAGTACCGAACAAAAGAACACAATGCATTGTTTTCAACTGACAAAAACTACCTAAAGAGGGTTGGAAGTACAAATAGATTAATCAGAATACTTTTTTGATCCGATTAAGATACGTTTGCAAGGGTATCAATTTGGCCTTTAAGCACACCGAAATCCGCCCCAAAAAGGTGGGTTTTTATATTTCATACAAGTAAAATTCGTCGGAAATGATAATTACAATTTTCTCATTATATTTATCGAACTAAACCTCATTACATGAAGATCAAAGTCATCAGTCTAGTTATCATTCTTTTACCTATTTATTTAAAGACTGCAGCGCAAACACCGGCCAACTTATTTAAAGTGGCCACAAGATTCATCAACACACTTTCAAGCGCGGAACAAAAATTAGCTATATACTCCTTTGATGATAAAAAAAGAGTGCTTTGGACAAATTTGCCCGTGGGCCAAGCGCCTCGCCCGGGCATTCGCTATGGAGATTTATCAGATTCGAGTAGACTCATATTTCACCGCGTTTTGAGTGAAACGTTAAGTTCGCAGGGCTATTTAAAAACCACTTCCATCATGCAATTAGATGACATATTAAATGTTTTATATCAAAAAGCCTTTGACGATGGGAAGATAAAGAAAGAATTACTTACGATGACTCAAAACCTCAAATGGGATCATGGCAATTATTATATTTCATTTTTTGGTATGCCGACGATGAATGGAAATTGGAGTTTTAACCTAGGCGGTCATCACATCGCATTATCTATGACGACGGATGGCAAAAAAATCAGTGTATCTCCGTATTTTATTGGCACCGACCCAGCCGAAGTTAAGTCGGGAAAATATGCAGGATTGCGCGTACTGAGCAAAGAGGAAGACTATGGATTTTTGTTGGTGCACTCGCTGACAGACAAGCAAAAAGCAAAAGCCATTTTATCCCGAAGTATACCCAAGGAAATCATTACGAACCCCAAAAGTAAACAGCGAATTGATACATATGATGGCATCTCAGTAGCAGAATTCAATGAGGTCCAAAAAGCCTATTTAAAGTTTACGGTCCAGGAATATGTCCACAATTTTGAACATGAAAAGGCCCATGAAATTTTAGAAAAAATGGAAAAGGCAGGCTATAAAAACATGTACTTTGCATGGATAGGTAGTTTAGAAAATGATAAACCCCATTATTACATGATTCATAGCCCTGAATTCTTGATTGAGTATGACAATGTGGGCTTCCAAAACGATGGCAACCATATTCACGCGATATTCAGAGAAACAGGAAATGATTTTGGTGAAGATATTCTAAAGCAACATTACAACGAATCACATAAATAGATTGTACAAATACATCAATCCCAATAAATAAAATTATGAACACAAATTGGACTAGAATTCTTCACACAGATAGCTTATCAAAATTAATTTTTAACCTAGCGGTTTTTTTATTCATCCTGGTTTTAAATTCTTTACAAGTATCTGGCCAGTCGACCGTCAAATCCGTTTCTCTTTTTGATGGAAAAACCCTCAAGGGTTGGAAAACGGTGGATCCAACGCATGAAAAACTGTGGTTTGTGAGCGATAGCGTGATTAGAAGTGGAGATGGGATTCATAAAATTCCCGCAAATACCTATTTGCATACCACTCGGGAATATGGTGATTTTGAATTTCGCTGTCTGTTCCGTTTATCAGGTGATCCAAAGACAGGTTTGATCAATAGCGGTATTCAATATCGTTCAGTTATAGAAGGAGGAAAAATGGTCGGATATCAAGCAGATATTGGAAATGGGTATTGGGGAGATATTTATGATGAACATCGCCGTGGCAAACTGGTCGGCGGAGATCTCAGCACGCTCAAACATCTGCTCAAGGAAGATGGTTGGAATAGCTATATCATCCGTTGCAAAGGCAATCTTCATGAGCTTTACATTAATGGGGTAAAAACCTGCGAGTATATTGAAAAAGACTCAAAAATACCTCAAAAGGGGGTTATTGCAGTTCAAATTCATAGTGGAGGCGTAGCCCAAGTTGAATTCAGAGATTTGACTATTTCCGAAATTCCTTGATTAAAATAGCCACCTTGAAAAAAATTTGCAGTGATTTTGTATCTATTATTAAAGAAAAATTATGAAGCTTATTCTTGTATTCATTTCATTCTTGCTTGTAACAAGCCTTAGCCCAAAAGCATTTGCTCAATCAAAAAAAACTCAGTCTGTACGCACAAAGGTTTATACACCCGAGCAGGAGCTTGCAGGATTTAAAGTTCCTGAAGGCTTCGTTATTGAGCTCGTTGCCAGTGAAAAAGACGGTTTGATTAATCCGATCGATCTCACGTTCGATGATGCCGGTAGGCTCTGGACTCAGACTGCGATGATGTATCCTTTGGACCCGATCGCCGATATTCAATGGAATGATTTGCTAAAACTCATGGATGACCCAGAAGCGCAGAAAAATCATCCAAACTTCAAACGGATATTGGACCTTTATCAAGGAAAAACAAAAGGGGTCGACAAAATTCTTGTGTTCTCTGACCTTTATGGCAAGAATACCGTCAAAACCAATATTTGGGCGGATGGGCTAACGATTCCCATGAGTATTTTACCCTATAAGCATGGAGCTTATGTGGTGCAAGGTTCTGAATTATTTTTTCTGAATGATGCAGATCGGGATGGAAAATCCGACCAACGAACTCCCCTACTCACGGGTTTTGGTTTTACAGATACCCACACAATGGCGCATGTGC
>CANKVC010000158.1 GCA_947486835.1 Cytophagaceae bacterium
AATTATTTTGCTGTGCAATCGACCTATCCAAAATTCCGAGCCCGTTCGGGAACCGTGGAAAATCAAATTAAACGCGTCAATGATTGCTTCCAACGGAGCTTAAATGGGAAGCCTTTAGATTCCACAGGCAAAGAGATGCGTGCCATTTTAGCTTATATTAAATGGCTTGGAAATGACGTGGAGAAAGATAAGATTCCTAGGGGTGCTGGTATATTTAAATTAAAAGGAATGAAAAGGGCCTGCGATCCAGCGAAGGGTCTAGAAGTGTATATGGCCAAATGTCAGTCTTGTCATCAAGCGGATGGGGTAGGCTTATTGGCCGAAAATGGCAAATCCTACACCTATCCACCTTTGTGGGGCAAGAATAGCTATAATCATGGGGCTGGTTTGTTTCGAATTTCGAATTTTGCGGGTTACGTGAAATACAACATGCCGCAAGGTACAACCTACGAAAAGCCTGTATTAACGGATGAGGAAGCTTGGGATGTGGCGGCTTACGTTAATTCGATGCCTAGGCCAAGCAAAGATTTGTCTATGGATTGGCCTAAAATTGCCAAAAAACCTTTTGATCATCCATTTGGACCTTATGTGGATCCTTTCTCAGAGGAACAACATAAATTTGGACCCTATAAGCCGATTAAAGATTGGTATGCAAATAAGTAGGAAGGGGGCATTTAGCCTTGGAAATTAATTTTTAATGTCCATTTTTTCAAGCAAGCAATCCATAGCGAATGATGCTAATTAACTTATTGATTGATATGATTGACCATTCTAATGGAAACAATTTCAATTCTCATAAAAGGATAATATGGTAAAATGGAAAGTTTGGAGTGCACATCGTCAGAATCTGCGGCGATTATTACCATGTAAATCCCTGACATGTCAAGTTTAATATAGGTTTCTATAATGGTTCCATTTTGCTCCAGCTCTTTCACTAGCTCCTGTTCCCTAGGGAGTAATTTCATTCTTGTTTCTGTGTCCAATCCTTCTAATTGGATGTTAACCATAAATTTTCCCATTATTTTAATCTTTTATGTGTAAAAAAATTAGCTAAAATAATAGCCAATTAAATAGCTATTTGTTCATTCAATGATCCAATTTGCTAGATGAATTAGCTAAGTTTTTATGGTAATAAATATAGGAAACAGCTAATATTGCTAACACAACGAGTGGAAAAAATATTTGCCCATTGATGCCGTCAACGGCCCCATGACTAATCGCAGCAAACAAAAAATCGAAGGTAAAACCTGCATAAGCCCATTCCTTAATTCTGGCAGGGACTTTAGGTATAACGATGGCTAAAACACCAATTACTTTGAAAACAACTAATGCATTTCCAAAGTACTCAGGATATCCTAAATGTCTAATTCCCTCTTTGGCTAGTTCGGTTTGTGAAGTGAGTGCCGGCATAAGGCCTTCCAATAAAGCAATAATGATCGTTGATGTCCAGAAAATTATTTATTCTTTTTTCATTTTTTTAGAAGATTTCAAATCAAAATTAAATATTTTGTTTTGGAATTTTCCATTCGTTTTGTAAATAATTATTTTTCAAAAATATAGGTGAGGGGTATGTAGATCCTTTTATTCCATGCCTTTTCACTGTGATCTTCCCCTGGAAAATACTTTGTCAACCAATGGCTTTCCCTAAATTTTTTGTTTTTCATGAGTAGGTCAACTTTCATTTGTATTTCAGGATAAAATGCATCTAAAGTCTTATCGCCACAGTCAAAGTATATTTTATGATTTTGGGGATTGGGTAGATTTTTACTTAGATATTGAAGCAAGGAATTAGGAATGGGATTGTTTTCTTTTGTAAAAGTTCCTAACCAATGGGTAGACATGCAAATGGCTGCACCAAATAATTCTGGATATTCACAAATGGCGTACATCGATATGAGTCCACCCATGCTGCTTCCTGCGATGCAAGTGTTTTCCCGATCAGAATACACCGAATATTTTTTATCAATAAAAGGCTTAAGTTCCTTACTTATAAATTTTAAATAGTTGTCTGATTGTGGCTTGAAAAAGTCATTTATTCTAGTTGCCTTTTTTAATTGCGCATGTATGGTATCCTTTTCAATGTCGCTCAAATTTTCAAAAGGTTTTTGAGGATAATAGTCTGAATGTCTGGAGTTTCCATTGCTCCATATACCTACGACAATGAACGGTTTGACTTTATTTTTCTGGATTAGTTCTGATGCAATATCGTCAATATTCCAAGCTTGCTTATTCCATGTTTGCTCAGGATCAAATAACATTTGCCCATCATGCATATATAATACAGCATATTTTGTTAACTCCGAATAACCTTCTGGCAGCCAAATGTCAACATTCCTTGAACTGATAAATTGTGATTTGAAATTTTCTATTCGGTCTATTTTTCCACTGACTACTTTGGGCAGATTGGTCTGAGCTTTCACTCGCATGGTGAAAACTAAAAGGAAAATAAAGGTTAATTTAAGGATTTGCTTGAAACACATTTTTTTATAATCACGTTGAATCGAACAAATTAAGAATTTTAGGCAATCAAAACTATGTTTAATTGATTGATCTCCTAATGCGGCAACTGGTCTCTGAATTTTCCGTAAACCCATGTCCCTAAAAGTGCACTGGCAATGACCACGATTATAGCTAGGGAACCGGAACCTAATTGGGCGAATAAGGGTCCAGGGCATGCTCCTGTAATGGCCCACCCCAGACCGAATATCAATCCACCATATATTTGGCCTTTGTTGAATTTCTTATTTGTAAAAGTGATTTCTTCTCCATGAATGGTTTTTACTTTTAGCTTTTTGATTATAAACACCGAAATAGCTCCTACTATAACGGCAGTTCCTATCACGCCATACATGTGGAAACTTTGGAGTTTAAACATTTCCTGAATTCTAAACCATGAAATGATCTCAGCTTTGATGAATACAATTCCAAAAATCACGCCCACTGCCGCGTATTTGAAATTATACCACCATGGATGAACCAATTCAGACTCATTGACACACATGGTGTCTAGCGAACGTACTTCAAAATCCGTTTCCTCTTGTTTCGTTTTCATCTTTATAAAGCTAAAATATAAGGTAAAATTAGGTTGGTCATCAAAAATCCTCCGATCATAAAGCAGATGGTAGCCACTAAAGAAGGCCATTGCAAATCACTGAGTCCCATAATCGCATGTCCTGAAGTACATCCACCAGCATATCGAGTGCCAAATCCGACTAGAAATCCTCCCCCGACCATCATGATCAATCCTCGAAGTGTGAATAATTGGTCAAAAGAAAATAATTGAACAGGTACTAATCCAGAAAAATCAGTAATTCCAAATTGACTTAAATCCTTAGCTAAATCTGGATGAATAACCACTGGATCTGGCGAGCTTAGGTACTGGGTGGATATGATACCGCCAACTAAAATCCCCCCAATGAAAAATAAATTCCAAGATTCTTTCTTCCAATCATAGTTGAAAAATGGGATGTTGCTCGGAAAACATGCCGCACACAAGTGTCTTAAATTAGCCGAAATTCCAAAATGCTTATTGCCTAAAATTAATAGGGTAGGTACTATGAGTCCAATGATTGTACCTGCCACATACCATGGCCATGGTTGAGTTATTGTTTCGATCATTATTAGGTAAGTTAAAAATTAGGTAATAGGTAACTGGTAAAAAGTAATAGGTATTAGGTAAAAGGTAACAAGTATTAGGTATTAGGTATTAGGTAACAGGTAATAGGTATTAGGTAAAAGGTAATGAAAATAGGTAACAGGTAAATTTAATTTATTATAACGATTTATAACAAAGTCGTTGGGCAAACATATTCCGACAATTTGAATTTCTCTGATTCTTTAATGGCTTTAAAACCACCCTGAACGTCGATTAAATTCTCGTAGCCTCTTGCTCTTAAAGTTGAAATAAATATCATCGATCGGTAACCACTGGCGCAATGCACAAAATATGTTTTGGCTTTATTGATTTTGAGCATACTTTCATTAATGAAATCTAAGGGTGCATTTTCCACGTCAACAATATGCTCTGAAAGGTATTCGCTATTTTTTCTCACATCTATTATTTCCCCTTCACCCGATTGGGCTCGATTCAAAGTCTCCTCCACAGAGATGGATTCGATTTGATCTAATTCCTTTCCTGCATCCTTCCAAGCCGCAATGCCACCCTTTAAATAACCAATTGTAAAATCGTATCCTACTCGGGCTAATCGGGTTATGACTTCTTCTTCGCGTCCTTCTTCTGTCACTAATAATATTTCCTGCTTAATGTCTGGAATCATCGCGCCTACCCAGGGGGCGAAAGAACCATCTATGGCAATGTTAATTGAATTGGGTACGAATCCTGCTGCAAACATTTGGACATTTCTGGTATCTAAAATCAAAGCAGAAGTTTCATTGGCCGCTACCTCAAAAGCCTCAGGCGATAGGGCATGTTGGCCCCGCGCTAAAACCTTATCGATCGAATCATACCCTTGAATATTCATCAACACATTTAATGGGAAATAGACTGGTGGTGCAACTAAACCTGATAAAACTTCTTTTTTGAATTGTTCTCTGCTTAGCGCGGGGTTCAAGGCATAATTGTTTTTCTTTTGATTTCCTAAGGTATCCGTTGTCTCTTTACTCATATTTTTTCCACAAGCAGAGCCCGCTCCATGAGCTGGATATACAATGATATCGTCGGCTAAGGGCATGATTTTGTTTTGTAAAG
>CANKVC010000159.1 GCA_947486835.1 Cytophagaceae bacterium
TATGGGACTGCAAGGATTTTACAATGGCTGTAGAATTATTCCAATAATCATATCCATTCACATCTTCATAATTTAACCACATTCCTACATGGTGTGGATGATCTGTTCTTTCACCTGCTCTTGGCGACAAAGGATAACCTCTCGTAATCGTAGTTCCTTTAGCGGACAAGATGGGAAATAAAACAGCCTTTTTAAGTACTGATTCCCCCGGATAGAAGTAGGATGTGAAATATTTTCCGCCAATTAAAACGTCAATTTTTTTCTCTGCATCATTCTTTTTAAAAGAAACTGATTGATTTTGAGCAGTGGCTCCAATAGACAATAAGGTAAGAAATAGAATTATTTTTTTCATAAGAATATAGGTTTAATAAAAATTCCGAAGGTATTACCTTCGGAATTTTACAAAAATAACAAATTAAATAGAATTAATAACCCGGATTTTGAGGGAAACTAGCTGCGTTACCAGTAACTCTATCAATCTGAATTTGAGGAATAGGTCTCAAAACGTGGTGAGACTTAATAAAAGGAGCAGCTTGTGGATTAAACTTTTTAACACGATCTAAAAGATTGCCCCATCGAGCTAAATCCAACCATCTATATTGTTCTCCCAATAATTCACGCTCACGCTCATCCATCACAAAATCAATAGTAAGATCACCTTCAGTAATTAACATATTGGATTCTTTTCCTGGCCAAGCGGCACGTCTGCGAATAACATTATAAGTAGCCACCGCATCTGCTTTCAAATTAGAAAAATATTGAGCTTCAGCCAACATTAAATACGTATCAGCTAAACGAAACGCGATAAAATCACGACCTCCTTCGAATTGAGTACGATCAATACGGCCACCATCGAAATGTTTATTTACGGCAAGAAAAATACGTTCGTCATATCGAGAAGGAACTAAAACCTGATACTTTTTCTTAGCTCTTTCTTCTACTGACATTTCAAAACCTGGTAAATAAATAGCCGTATCACCCGTAGCATACGTTACTGATTTTTTCGTTAAATCAAAACTTGTATTATACGTTCCAGGCTTATTCGAATAATAGGTGTCTTTAAAAGACTTTTTATACCGGCTGTCGTTTTCACGATTATTAAAAACTACATCTAACGTATATTTTGTAGGCATATACCGCTTAAATGGACGACCGTTTTCAGTATCACGTTGCATTCCTGGCAATACATCATATTCCATTCCAAATAAAACGTGAGCATTGTTACCACCCGCATTCGTTAATGGATCTCTTGTGTACTGAATAGACCAGATAACTTCATTATTCATTTCATTGCCTTGCTTATGCACATCTGCAAAATTAGGTAGCAATGTTATTCCATAATTAGCAATAACACTTTTTAGGTTAGCAATAGCCTTGGCATAATCATCTCCCGCTTTTGCAGTCGACGTAGCTTTTGTCAAATAAACCTTCCCTAATAAATGTTCAGCTGCTGGACGAGTAGCACGGCCAAAATCAGAAGATTTAGCTTTAGCTTCAAGGTCCGGAATTGCTTCAGTTAGATCCTTTATTATTTGAGCATATTGAGCCGCAACGGTAGATCTTTTAACATCTTTAGTAGGAGCCACTGTTTCAGTCAAACGTAAGTCAACACCTCCAAATAATTGAGTTAAAATAAAATAATGGTGTGCACGAATAAATTTAGACTCTGCAACACGTTGCTTTCTTGTTAAATCTGCAATTCCAGTCACTTTAGGAGCGCGTTCGATAATCGCATTACAAGCATTGATTCCTTGATAAAAATCATTCCATAATTCAGAAATACTTCCATTTCGAGTATCAAAATCGGTAGTATAGGTATTCATAAATTTCCAGCTACCATCCGCACCGTTTGTATAAGAGTCAGTACCAAAAATAGTAAGGTTCATACCTCGCTCTGTACCATACCATGAGCGGTTCGTAGAATATGCTGCATTAACTGCATCATTTAATCCTTTAGGAGTATTTATATAATCATTTCCAATGCTGGAGATAACCTTTTCAGTTAATAGGTCAGTACAAGATTGAGTGCCTATGATTAATACAATAACAGCCCCTAAATTTGCGGTGAAAGAGAATATCTTTCTTTTAAATACATTTTTCATATCTATAAAAATATTTAATTAAAATTTAAGATTAAATCCAAAAGTGGTAATGGATGTTGCAGGCGAAATGTTCGTATTCACCTCACCACCGCCAACTCCTTGCTCACCATCTACAAAAGTTTCAGGATCTATACCTTTATATTTCTGGCGATATTCAGCTAAAATTAAAGGTTGTTGAATAGAAGCAAATACACGAATGCTTTCCATTTTCAACTTCTTTGCTACCTTATCAGGAAGATTATAACCAATGTTAATATTCCTTATTTTGAAAAAAGTTCCATCAAAATACGTTAAAGAAGATCCATTTTTCGGGAATTCCTGAGTAACAACAGGTTGAGGGAATTCATTCGTTGGATTATTAGGTGTCCAATAATTTAAAGATAAATTGTTGTAACGACCTGCTAATTGGTTTACGTTATCATGAAAACGAGAACGGATCAACTGACCTACCCGAGTAAAGATGAAGATTGATAAATCAAAACCTTTGTAGCTAAAACGATTGGTTAAACCTGCTGCAAAACTTGGCACAGCTGATCCTAAAATCTGACGATCATCTGCATTGATTTTTCCATCATTATTAAAATCCTGTACTTTAATTTGACCTACACGATCTCCAAAAGCTAGTGCTTGATCACGCTCAGAAGTTTGCCAAATACCTATTTTCTTATAATCAAAGAAAACAGATAAAGGTTGGCCTATAAATCGACCTGCACCGATATCATCCACCTTTCCATTGGCTAATGAAACAATTTCCTCTTTATTC
This sequence comes from Cytophagaceae bacterium, assembly GCA_947486835.1. Lineage (GTDB taxonomy): Bacteria > Bacteroidota > Bacteroidia > Cytophagales > Spirosomataceae > Aquirufa. The sequence continues at coordinate 2,866 of CANKVC010000159.1, forward strand.
TTAGTAAAAATTAAATCAGAAGTCCATTGAAAATCACCCTTATCCACATTAACCGTAGACAATGTCAACTCAATACCTGAATTTTGAGTCTCTCCAATATTTGTTGTAAAACCTCCAAAACCAATGGAAGTTGGCAAAGGCTGAGGAGCTAATAAATCCGTTGTATTCGTCACATAATATTCAGCTGTTCCAGAAATACGACCTCTTAAAAAGCTAAAATCTAAACCAATATTTTTGGTTGTCGAAGTTTCCCAACGTAAATCCGGGTTACCAATTGAATTAGGTCGATAACCATAAGCAGCTGTATTATCCCAAGCATATGCAGTTCTACCTAAAAGAGACTGAGTTTGATATGGGTTAATGGCTTGGTTACCGATGGCACCCCAACTAGCTCTTAACTTTAATTGGTCTATGGCAGCTATATCCTTAATAAATGGCTCCTCTGAAATATTCCAACCCAATGCAAATGAAGGGAAAATACCGAATTTAGTATTAGCACCGAAACGAGATGAACCGTCCATACGAACTGTTGCCGTTAATAAATATTTCTCCTTGTAGTCATAATTTAAACGTCCCATGTATGATAATAAGGTCCATTCAGTCAAATTAGTATTAGCACCCGTGATTTGACTGGCATCTCCTAATCGATTATAGGATTGTGTTTCAGCTGGTATGCCATTCACAGAAATATTGGTTGTTTCAAATTTATCTTGTTGAATAGACTGTAAACCTGTAACATTTAAATTGTGTACATCATTAAACTTCTTTGAATAATTCAAGATATTTTCTAATGTATAATTGAAAGAGAAAGACTCATTAACCCCTCCAACCGCATTACCACCACGGCCATTATTTGTAAATGCTCCAATAAATCTACCGGCGCGTCCAATCGTAAAATCAGGGCCAAAATTAACCTTATAAGTAAGTCCTTTCGCTAAATTAACTTCGGCATATAGACTATTAAAGATACGATAACGTCTGTTTTCATCTACGTTTGCTCCTGGAACAATTTCGGAGAAAGGATTTGTTCTCAACCCGTCATTGGTCGGCAAGAAAACTAAATTACCATTGGCATCATAAGGCTCTCCCAATGGATTTTCTTGCATCGCCCCGCCTAAAATGTTTAAGTTCTCGCCATTTCTTATTGAATTAACGACTAAGGTAGATAAACCTATTTTGACGTTTCTATTAATTCTATGGTCTAAATTTACTCTAAAGGTATAACGACTAAAATCCTGCATTTTGACTACCCCAATATCATTAAAGAAGTTACCAGAAATATTAAATTGAGTATTTTCGGTTCCACCAGATACACCCACCTGATGACTTTGAATAGCTCCAGCACGCAACATACCATCCACATAATCAGTCGATCTGCCCATAGCAATACTAGCTAACTCGCGAGGCTCAAAAATCTTAGCATCATCCGTTGCATTCGCTGCTCCTAAAGAATATTGACCCACAGCCCTTCTTGATTCACGTTTATACTCAGCATATTCAGCGCCATTCATTACTCCGATGGTACCTAATTGTTGGTTTAAACCATAATAAGAATCAACTGAAACAATCGTTTTACCAGCTTTACCTCGTTTTGTTGAAATCAAAACAACTCCATTGGCTCCTCTAGAACCATAAATAGCGGTAGATGAAGCATCTTTCAAAACCTCCATAGAGGTAATATCTGAAGGATTTATATCATCAATTCCACCTGCTAATGGAATTCCATCGACTACATATAATGGATCATTTGTTGCGTTAAATGAACGT
>CANKVC010000160.1 GCA_947486835.1 Cytophagaceae bacterium
GTTGTACCTGTAAAACAAAAATGCCCATAAATCATTGATTTATAGGCACTTAAAGGTATTGTATGTGGTCCCACTAGGATTCGAACCTAGGACCCCCTGCTTGTAAGGCAGGTGCTCTGAACCAGCTGAGCTATAGGACCATTCCGCTGAATGGGATTGCAAATATCCGAAATAATTTAATTTTATCCAAGTGGAGCTCAGAAAAAAATGGATATTTTTGGACCAGCAACCTTTCTTTTGATTTTTTGAACGAAAGGACGCATCTTTGTATACACATATAATATCCCATGGATCAACTTCTTAGCCTCGATAACTTAATCAGTTTACTGACCCTTACTTTTTTAGAAATTGTCCTGGGAATTGATAATATTATTTTCATTTCAATCACCGCAGCCCGTTTGCCTAAGCAAGATCAAGCCAAAGCCCGTAACATAGGTCTTTTGCTCGCAATGGTCTTCCGAATCGTTTTACTTTTTGGTATATCCATTCTTATATCACTCCAAAAACCCTTTGCCCACATTCATTATACCTACTTCAATGCCGCCCCCACCGGTCAATCTATCATCCTCTTTGTCGGTGGTCTCTTCTTACTCTACAAAGCCAGCAATGAAATATTTATGAAGCTAGAAGGGGAGGAGGAACACTTGAGTAGTAACACTCAAAAGAAAATCAATAGCATCGGTACCATTGTCACCCAAATCGCCCTCATCAACCTCGTCTTTTCCATCGACTCCATTCTGACTGCCATAGGACTATCCGATAATATGTTTGTGATGATCATCGCCGTAGTCGCTTCCGCTATTATTATGATGGCTTTCTCCGGACCTGTTGGCCGCTTTGTGAACGATCACCCTTCACTCCAAGTACTCGGCCTCTCTTTCCTCATTATGATCGGTTTTATGCTGATCGCCGAAGCTAGCCACGGCTCTGAACTCAGTATCCTAGGCAATACCATCGGACAAATTCCCAAAGGTTACCTCTACTTCTCCATCGCCTTCTCACTGTTTGTTGAGTTTATCAACATCCAAATGAAAAAGAAATCAACCAAATCCATCGAAATACACGACATCAAAAACCAAGCTGAAAAGGATGGGATTATTTAAATCCACAAAAAAAAGGCCTGAATGATATCCAGGCCTCTAACTACTATTATATTTCTTTAATTACTTTACCCCCTTCGCAATTCCCAACAACTCCTTTGCGCCACCCTGCGGTAAACCTAAGACCTTTTTCTTAACACGACCACTCGCATCCATGAACATGATCGTCGGGTAGCCCTCTAATGGATACATATTAGCCAAAGCTGGACCTTCACCCGCCTCCATATCTACACCGATCGACACATAGTGCGCATTGATGTAATCCCCTAACTCTTTATTTGGGAATACCTTAGTCTTTAACACCTTGCAAGGTCCACACCATGAAGTATAGGCGTCAAACATAATTAATTTCTTCTCCTTCTTCGCCTTGGCCAAAGCCTGGCGGAAACTTCCTTCAAAAAATTGAACTCCATCACCCTCCGCCGCAAATGCAGAAAGACTCAACATCACCAACAAAAATAACAAGACCTTTTTCATATTTTTATCATTAATAATATTACCTGATACTTTTTACCTATTTTTAATTGGGACGAGGTAAACCCGTCCCCTACAAATTCTTCTTACCTATTACTTTTTACCTATTACCTATTACCTAATACTTTTTACCTATTATTCTGGGACGAGGTAAACCCGTCCCCTACAATCAATTATAAGAATTCAACATCACCGGCATCACCAACAACAAGATATCCTCACTCTCATCTTGATCCGACGGGATAATTAAGCCAGCTTTATTAGGCTCACTCAATTTAATGTCCACAAACTTGGCCGATAAATTGCTCAATAACTCTGATATCAATTTAGCATTAAATCCAATCTCCATATCCTTACCGGAATACTCACAAGGCAACGCCTCATTCGCCTCATTCGAGTAATCCAAATCCTCCGCCGAAAGTGTCAGTAAATTAGCTGTCAATTTCAAACGAATTTGATGTGTCGGCTTATTGGAATAAATCGAAATACGCTTTACCGAGCTTAAAAACTCCAAACGATTAATCGTTAAAATTTCATTATTCTCCTTCGGTATCGCATTCTCATATTCCGGGAAACGCTCGTCTATAATCCGACAAATTAATTGGAAACTCTGGAAACTAAAGAAAGCATTTGATGCTGAAAAGTCAACCGTCACCGACGTATCATCCATCGGCAAAGTAGATTTCAAAAGAGCCAACGCTTTCTTCGGTAAAATTAAACTACTCTGCGTCTCAGGACGTATATCATTTCGTCGATAACGTACCAAACGGTGACCATCCGTAGCCACAAAATTAGTGTGATCACCCATCATTTGAATCAATACCCCCGTCATCGCAGGACGCATGTCATCATTGGAAACAGCTAATAATGTATTCGCTATGGCTTCACCTAACACTGATCCCGATAAATTAATCGATTGTGTTTTAGCTACCTCTGGAATTCTCGGGAAGTCAATCGGGTTTTCACCACTTAACTTAAAACGGCCATTTTGGGTGGATATCTCCGCACCAAAAGTACCCGGATCCGCCGCGATCGTAACCGGTTGGTCCGGTAAACTACGCAAAGTCTCTAATAATAATCGGGCCGGCAACGCAATAGAGCCATTCTCAAATCCCTCCACATCTAACGTTGTTGTCATAACCGTCTGCAAATCAGAAGCGGTTAGGGTGAGTTTATCACCGGTCAACTCGACTAATATGTTTTCCAAAATTGGAATGATAGGATTACTAGCAACCACTCCGTTGATGGCGGAAATTTGCTTTAACAGAACATTCGATGCGACTAAGAATTTCATTATTTAATTCAGCTTTAAAATTTTATTGACCCAAACGCAATCATTTTTGCGTTCAAACATTGAAGTTAAAATATTTTAAGAACTATACCAAAGGAATCAATTATTGTATTCGGTTTGAAAATCCATTTTAAGAAAAAAATGGATACCTAATTAAATTTTTGGTGTAAAAAATAAAAGGGGTGAAGTCTAAGCTCCTTCCCCCTTTTATAAAACCAAACAACTTAATATCTATTTTTCTGCTGCTGTAGCTCCTTTGGCAATTGAATAAACAACTAAACCAAAACCGATTTTGTTAACCGCATCAGCAATGTTGTAAGCTAAATCGATGTTTCCAGCAAATCCGCTTAACAAGTTACCTGGTAACATCATGTAACCGATTGGATAGATAGCCCAACCTACTAATGTGAACCAACGCATAACGTTATATCCAGACTTCACAGCCTCACTTGTAGAAGCAGCTGCTAATTTAGACGCCTCACCTACGTAGATTTCATAAATGATGATTGCCCATCCTAAAGTAGAGATGATACCCCATAACACGTTTTGTGCTGGAACTACTGCCTCTCCAATGTAACCTGCAACTAACATCACCACAGATCCAAAGATTAAACGAGATAACATCCCGCCTTTAGCACCTGCTGGCTTTAAGATCAAATAATACTCGATACACATCAAAGGAACTGTTAAAGTCCAGTCAATGTAACGGAATTGTGTTGGTGACTCATGTGTTTCTAACCACACGCCACGCATGTAAAAATAATGTACTGCTGCGATAAAGGTAATCAATGCTGAAATCAACAAAGATGTTTTCCACTTATCGTTTACAGTTCCGCGCTCTACGATAAAGAAGATAGAGGCAGCCAACATCGACATATACCCTGTGAAGAAGGTAAATCCAATGTAATCACCAGCAGCTAAACTGCCGTCCAATAAAATGTTTAATAGATTCATAATTAAATTGTTTAAAAAAGGTTGAAAATTAGTTTGGTTTCTTAACTCAATTTGAGTTTGGTTTATTAACACAAATATGTAAAAATTGTTTTTAAAATTCCAAAAAAAATTAAAATAAATAATGAAAAAGTATAAATATGACGTGTTTAGGCATTATTTTTTTCACATTTTGATGCATTAACCAAAAATGTGGCATAGTTAATAGCGAAAGAAAGATGAAAAAGTAATAAATCACGTAGCTATTTGAGTTCATTTTAAGAAAGAAATAACCCATTAAAAAGGCTAAAAAACTAAAGGGTAGTAGCTTAGCTAAAAGAGATTTTATCGTTAATTGCAAATGCTCAGACATATCACTCAGGCTATAAACCGCATGGCAACAAGCAAAATAACATACAAAGGCTGGTAGTAAGGGGAGAAAACAGCTTAGCAGAAGTGTTAGTAAGGTATTGAAATAGCGATAGATGCTCTTTCGCCTAAAACCCAACAGGATACCCAATAAAAACAGGTAGGGATAGTAATCGGGCAAAGCTACCGGTAATGCCCATACCCAATCTCCCAAAACCACTTTTACCTCATCATAATGGAAATAAATAATCCAACCCAATATCCCTAGACCCAAAGACATTTTTTGGAAATACGCATAAATCCCTTTTTCTATTTCATCATTTTCAAAATCACCAAAATGAAAAATAGAGATCAAAATAAAAATAACAAAGGATATTTTAGGTAAATAATACCACATGAGTGCATAAAGTAGCATCACTCCCAAATAAGATCCCACGAAACGCAGAAGCGAAAAAGATAAACCTT
>CANKVC010000161.1 GCA_947486835.1 Cytophagaceae bacterium
ATCTGTATAGTCTACGATGGCGGACATTTTATCGGCACCTACTACAATTATTTTTTTATAACGACCAGATTCAATAAATACGGTTCCAGTAGCTAAGGCATTTAAAAAGCCTGAACAAGCCGCAGCTAAATCAAATGAGGCTGTCTCTCGAATGCCCACTGCCTTACAAATTAAGTTGGACGCGGAAGGGAAAAAATAATCAGGGGTAACGGTCGCACAAATAACCAAATCGATTTCCTCAGGCTTTGTATTTGTTTTGGCTAATAAGTCTGAAACTGCCTTGGCAGCCATCACGGAAGTCCCTTGTCCTTCTCCTTTTAGAATGCGCCTTTCTTTAATTCCTGTTCTTGAAGTAATCCACTCGTCATTGGTTTCTACTAACTTTTCTAATTCTTCATTGGTCAGCACATACTCTGGAACATATCCTGAAACTCCTGTAATGGCTGCACTAATTTTATTTTGCATGGTTCTCTTCGACCTCCTATGTGTTTTGTTATTTTTCCTCAAATTCTGCCTTAATTTTTTGGCATACATTTGAATCAACGACTGATTTACAAAGCTTAATCATATTTTTAATCGCCTTTGGGCTTGATGCTCCATGGGCTATAATTACATTTCCATTGATGCCTATAATGGGGCTTCCTCCATAATTTTCATAATTGGTATTTTCAACAAATTCATTCATCATCCCCTGCTCCTTCATGATGTTATAAATAGATTCACCCATTTTTAAGACTATATTTCCGGTAAATCCATCGGTGACAATCACATCAGCCTTGTTACGAAATAAATCTTTTCCTTCTATATTTCCTATAAAATTAATGTGAGAATTTTCCTTTAATAAGGCATGCGTGCCCTGAGCCAAGATACTCCCTTTTTGTTCCTCTTCACCAATATTCATCAAGCCTACACGAGGGTTTGATTTCCCAGTGGTTGATTCAAAATAAATGGAGCCCAACTCCGCCCATTGGGCTAACATCTCAGGTTTACAATCCGCATTAGCACCGATGTCTAACATAATCGCGTAATGGCCATCGACCTGCGGGACAAAACCAGCTATGGCCGGCCTCTGAATACCATGGATTGTTTTTACGGAAAAAAGCGATCCCACCATCATAGCACCAGTATTTCCTGCTGAGGCAAATACATCTGCTTTTCCCTCTTTTAAAAGAGAAAACCCAATGCCGATGCTGGAATTGGGTTTTTGACTTAATGCTTTCGTAGGATGTTCTCCCATTTCAATGACCTGATCCGCATGAATTACGCGAACCTGTGTACTTGAGAAATTTCGAGATTTTAATAAGGAATTAATGACGTCTTCTGGTCCTATGGCTAATATAGTCTCATTGTTGGTCAACAAATTAATTGATTCTATTATTCCATCAATCACTGCCTCTGGAGCATAATCTCCTCCCATCACGTCGATTGCTATATTCATCTATTTTGTTTTAAATACTAAAATCGTAACGCAAAAATAGTATTTAATTTAGTCAAAAAATAGCATTTTAACGGGATATTTTCGCGCATGCGAAAATACCTTGGTTTGTTGGCGACTGATTATGCTTTTCCAGTATAACCTTCTACAATCATTTTGCCTTTGTAGTATAAGTTACCCTCATGAGCATGTGCACGATGAAATAAATGTGTTTCGCCTGTTTGGCTATCCACCGCTAATTGCCTTGGTGTACCAAAGTCATGCGCTCTTCTCGTATCACGTCTTGTCTTAGAAATTTTTCTTTTAGGATGTGCCATTGTATTTTTCTTTAATTATTGTCTTTTAAATTTTTTAATGCGGCCCAACGTGGGTCCATGTCTTCTTCTGCTTTTTCAGTGGATTTTTCGTCCAAAACTTTTTCGGTCGAATAAATAAACTGATTTCCTTCCAAGGCTTCCGCCTCATTTACGTACCGAGGATGTAATTTTTTCATAGGTACTTGTAATGCTATGAAATCAAACAAATCCTGCGATAAATCTAATTTCGGAGATTTCCTGTCGATTAAAAACAAGTTGTTCCCCATTTCCTCTGAGTGATCCGAATACTTATAAATAAGTTTCTCATCTACCTCAAACGGATAATCAAATTCTTCTAAGGATCGGTCACAAATTAATCGAATCGATCCCTCAATTTTTAAGCCTACTTGTATCATGGTTGCAGACTTATTAAGTTCCACAACGGAATGAAATTGCCCTTTTTCAACCCATTCCTGTTCAAAAGCTTGGAAGAAATCATCCGCCCCTTCAAAGGTATATCGATACGATTTATCTTCTAAAGAAAGTATGGGTATCTGATATGCGTCTAAAACTTTCATTTCCAAAGGTGGATAAAAAAAGGAATGCAAAATTAGGCAAATTTTATTAAAGAGCAAATGATCAAATAACAATTTCGTAAAATCTTACGACCTTTGTCGGCATGAGTCCAAGGAATAAGGTTGTCATTTATTATTTATCGGGGTTAATCTTTTTTGAAGCCGTGGTTTTGACCTATATTTTTTCATTGGATCGCATGGGTCAAATGAGTCTTATTAATTCATTTCATTCCTCTGAAGCAGATTTTTTGTTTAAAATAATTACTTCGGGAGCTGAAATAACGATACCAATTTTGTTTTTGGGATATCTTGTTTGGAAAAAAAGTGATTTGTTGAAATCCTATGTGATCTCTTATATTTTTTCTACTCTCATTATCCAATTTCTGAAATTGATCGTTTTTAAAGACGCGCTTCGGCCGCTTGCTTATTTTAAAGGGCAGGCACATGCGTGGCATTTGGTGCAAAACCTTTTGATCAATGAATATAACAGTATGCCTTCGGGCCATACTTCGGCTGCCTGGTTTATGTGTTTTTGGATCTCGTTGGCGGCCAAAAAACCATGGATTAGCCTATTAATGGTCTTTTATGCTATGTTAGTGGCTTATTCAAGAGTTTATTTATTTCAACATTTTCCAGTGGATACCGCTGGGGGTGCTATGATAGGCACGGGAGTTTCCCTGTTAGTTTATTGCTTGAATATTTCAAAATCCGAATTACAATGATCTCATATGTCAAGCGTTTTCCATATTTAAGCTGGATTTTGTTGGGCGGCCTTGTCTTTTTACCCAATTTAGGTGCATCTCATCTTTTCGATTGGGATGAAATAAATTTTGCGGAGTCGGCGCGTGAAATGTTAGTCAGCCAAGATTTTCTTAGTGTTCAAATTAATTTTTTGCCCTTTTGGGAAAAGCCTCCTTTATTCATCTGGCTACAAGCATTTAGCTTTATGTTATTTGGTACTTTTACGGAACATGCCTGGACGAGCATGGAATTTGCCGCTCGTTTTCCGAATGCGATTGTAGGAATTTCAACGCTGTTGCTCATTTTTAAGATAGGTAAAAAGCATTTTTCTGATAATTTTGGACACCTTTGGGCTTTTTCTTACCTGGCGGCTATTACCCCACATGTCTATGCAAGTTCGGGGATTATTGACCCACTATTCAACTTATTTATATTTTTAGGCATTTACTATTTTGCCGAGTTTTATGCCGATTCTTCTCGAGTTAAAAATGCTATTTTAGCCGGGGTGATGATTGGATTAGGGATGCTGACGAAGGGTCCGGTTGCTTTATTATTGTGGGGATTAACTTTATTGTTTTTTGGAATACTCCAAAGAAAGGAAGTAATACTTCGTTTTTTTACGCTTTTAAAAGCTGCGATTTTGTCTGCCACTATAGCATGTTTATTTTTTGTTTCCTGGTACGGATTGATCGCAATGAAATTTGGAACGGGAATCATCGAGGATTTTTTTGCGTATCAGATTCGACTTTTGACTACAGGGGATGCCGGTCATGGCCAACCCTTTTATTATCATGCCCTGGTTTTATTGTTGGGCTGCTTTCCTATTTCTATTTTAGCTTTGAATCGAATATTTATCAAAAAAGAATCAACCGCTTTTGCCTCCTGGATGAAAGTTCTTTTTTGGGTCGTTTTGATTTTGTTTAGTTTGGTCAAAACAAAGATTGTTCATTATTCATCCATGTGCTGGCTGCCAATCACCTTTTTTTCTGCTCAGGTATTGGTTGGTTGGCATGAAGGCAATGTTCCTTTAAACCGATTTAAAACCGCCCTTTTTGTTATTATTGGATTGTTATTGGGACTAATTTTTACCATAGTTCCTTTGATCGGAGAAAATCCAAACGCCTTTTTGCCCTACATTCAAGATGGATTTGTTCGAGGCAATTTACAATCCCCAGTGGCTTGGGATGGATTTGAAAAATGGATCGGAGTGGTTTGGTCGGCTTTGATTATCTATTCCGTTTGGGGTAAAAATGGACTCAGTTTTCAGAAGTTTCTAATATGTATGGCTTTGGTCACATGTTTGATTTTCACTTATTCAAGGTATGTTGTGCCCAAGATCGAGGGCTATACACAGGCCACGCCCATTGATTTTTACATCGCTAAATCAGGCCAGAAAGTGTATGTTGAGACCGTAGGTTTCAAGTCTTTTGCTCACTTAT
>CANKVC010000162.1 GCA_947486835.1 Cytophagaceae bacterium
GCCACCCGCCTCTTCAAATATTTCTTTATACTCCTCACCTACTTCAATCGTTGTTTCAAGGCAGTCGGCCACAAAAGCAGGAGAAAAAGCCAATACTTTTTTATGTCCATCGGCCACTAATTGAGGGATCACTTCATCCGTATAAGGCTTAAGCCAAGGATCTCGGCCTAATCTACTTTGGAAAGAAGTACTGTAGGTACCCGGTTTTAATCCCATCTTTCCAGCGATCAATCGAGTCGTTTCATGACATTGTGCACGATAGCAACCATGATTTTTATCGGTGATTGACTCGCAGCAAGTGCCAAAAACACAAGTCGTTTTAGTCAGGTCCCCTTTGCGTACATGACGTTCAGGAATTCCATGGTATGAAAACAAATAATAATCAAAATCGATATCCTTTTGGTAATTCGCGGCTTTAGCTGCAAAATAACTTGAGAATGCAGGATGATCATAAAAATAACTTGCGATAGAAAGGGAGGGCATCACTTGCCATTTAGACATCAATTGCATTACGCGTTCAAATACGGATCCAGTAGAAGCCGAAGCATATTGAGGAAAAAATGGAATGACAATTAATTTCTTTAAATTTTGGGCTTCCATATCCGCCATGGCTGAGGCCAAATCAGGACTCTGATAGCGCATGGCTAATTTCACGTAATAAGAATCACCTAGTTTTACCTGTAAGTCGCGAGCTACATCTTCCCCATAGAATTTCAAAGGAGAACCACGTTCTTCCCATAATTCCTTATAAATTTTGGCTGATTTAGGCGCTCGGAAAGGAGCAATGATTCCTTGAACTAAAATATAACGAATCAAGTATGGAATGTCGATTACTCGACCATCCATCAAAAATTCACGTAAATACTTACGTACCGAAGGAGTTCCTGGATCATCTGGAGTCCCTAAATTAACGATTAATACACCTACCATAGGAAAAATTTGAAAGCACAAAGATCATTCAAAAATTATAAAATCCATCCTTCTGGAGTAATTTTTGTTCGATAGGCTGATTCAACGCAAGGAACACGGTCTTGGCAATTCACAGAACCTGGAGGACATGTATAAATTTCTCCCGTCAAAAACGTGATTAAAGCAAACTCTTCCTTAGGAACACTCTTTAATCGATCGATGAAGTAAATCTTTTTACGAACGGAAAATACGTTGAAAATACCCAATACTCTTTCCTTAGGATCTGTAATGGGCTTAATATTCATGCTAAAACGAGTCTCAGCAGGTACGTCAAATAAAGATCCACTGGATTGTACTTGAGCAATTAAGGATTGATAAAAGTTGAAAGCATTCTTGGTGATTGAACGTTGCTCTAATCGCAAATAATAGGGCGAATACCCATCAAAAGGCACTCGAGCTACTTGGCGTCCTGAAATTCTTTGTCCGTTGGTCAATACATCTGAAAACACATTTAAGTCAGCGTTATTGGTTATATCCCAGCAATTCCCATTACACATATAATTTAAAATCTCTTCAGTAGGCATCGCAGGAGCAACACATACATTATTTCTAAAATTCCATTTAGCACCCCCCTCACAGGTTTCACAGATTGAAATCTTTTCAAAATGTCTCCAATTCCACATATAAAAATCTCCTTCCTGGGGACTGTCTTTAAAGTCAACATAAACAGAAAAGCCATTTCGCCGAGGATCCACCTTAGCGTATTGATCACGCACCTCAAACTGAGTAACAATATTTTCAATTTCAGGAGCCGGGATCATTTTTTCTTCAACACTTTCATATTGTTTCCCTGTAAGCGTTTTTACAAACAATCGATATTTAGACCCCACCTTACCCACAAATCCTACAGGAGGCAAATAGGTACCCAATGCAGTTCCTTCTTTAAAAATAGTTTTTGCCCCATTCTGGTCCAATATATAGACCTCAGCCTTAGATACTGCCAAGGGATTTTGTGAAATAATTCGATTCGCTGAACTTGTAATTCGAATTTTGTTTAATGCCTCATCATCAGAAATATCGGCTTCAATAGTCATGTACGAAGTGGAATCTATTTGCTTGAAATCCATTATGGGGTTGATACAAGCCCAAGAAATCATGCCAATGATAGTAGAAAAAAGTATATATCTAAATAAATGAGTAGGCATCTCTATAAAAATTTAAAATTGTACGTAAGAGAAATGAAAGGAGAGGCAAACACGCTAAGCTCATAAGCTCTGAGACCTGTTTTGGAAGATTTGAAGAACACCGAATAAGGATTCTGTCTGCCATAAAGGTTGTAGACCGTGAAAACCCAACTACCTTCCCAGCGTTGACTTTTCATCGACGGATTATTAATGGTCCACGAAAAATCTAAGCGGTGGTAATCTCGAATGCGGTCATTATTCCTCTCTTGGAATACAGGATATTTTTTAGCACCTATTTCATACATTCCAGAAGGAGACGAAAAGGGTCTACCTGTATTGTATGCAAAAGTAAACGAAAAGCTATGGTGCGTTGTCGGCTGAACATTCAACATCATATTAAATGTGTGAGGCTTATCATAATTGGTCGCAAACCAGTCCCCTCCATTGATGGATTGTACCTCAGGAAAATCACCGATCATTTGACTGAAGGCACGCGCGTAGGTGTAAGAAACCCAACCACTTACTTCACCTTTTTTCTTTTGAACCATTAATTCAACTCCATAGGCTTTGCTTTTTCCGGTCACCAACTGAGTTTCAATGTTGGGATTTAATTGCAAATTAGCTCCCGAAATAAAATCAAGAGTATTGCGGACATCCCGGTAATACGTCTCTAAAGATGCTTCATAGACATTTTCATTGTAGGTTTTAAATAAACCCAAAGAAAGAAAATCACTTTGCTGGGGCTTAATAAACTGATCCGCTGTTTTCCAACGAGATGTAGGTAAAGGAGTTGTGTTATTCGAAAGCAATTGGAAAAACTGCTGCATCCGATTATACCCAAATTTCATGGTTGTATTTTCGCCAATCGAATATTTCATGGTTAAACGTGGCTCAAATCCACCATAAGAAGACATAACCTCACCATCCGCATAAGTTTTTTTACTAATAACGGAATTTAATGAAGGCATACGATTAGGCATATATTCATTAAACGTTCCCGCGCCAATTCGCCAATATTGCGAATAACGCAAACCATATTGAATGGTAAAGGTCTCGTTCATTTTAAACTCATCATCCGCATAAATTGCGGCTTCCATCGATTGCTCATCTTGAATTTTAACAGTCGCCACTCGGGAAACAACACCAATATTTAAAGAACCTGGATCAATATCATATCGTGTAATCGTTGCACCAAAATTCATCTTATGCTTAGCATTCGGCTGAAAATCAAAACTAGCTGATAGATTTTTGTATTTGATGAAACTATTTAAATCAATCGTATTTACCGTATCAGGGGCATACGTCTTCGTCTTATAAACGGTACTAGCCGCACTCAACATCAAATTCAACTTCTCGGAAAAATAATGATTCCAATGTATCGCAAAATTTGTGTGGCCATAATCAAACGAAGTACGTTTGGCAATCACATTTTCAATGCTGAACAATGAATCCACCCGATAGTAATCCTGACTTAAATAACTAGAAAATGAAATGGTATTTTTTGTATTGGGTCTATAAAAAACTTTGGTCGCCACATCAGAGAAATTGGCCCGAATATTTTTCAAGTAATTAGGCGCAAACCACTTAAACATAAAATCATTTATTGACAAACGACCGGCTACCATAACCGACAACTTCTCCTTAACAATAGGTATTTCAGCCAATATTCGATTAGAGACTAATCCGATACCACCTTGCATTTTGAACTTATCTGTATTAGGTTCAATCATTTTGATATCCAAGACAGAAGCCGAACGGCCACCAAAACGAGTAGGAATACCTCCTTTGTATAATTCTAAATCTCGAATCGCATCAGAAGCAAAAACAGAAAATAATCCAAACATATGTGTCGGATTAAAAATAGGAGTATCGTCAATATAGATTAGATTTTGATCCACATTACTTCCTCGAATATTAAGTCCATTGGCCCCCTCACCCACCGAAGAAACACCAGGCAAAGTTTGTAAGCTTCGAATAACATCCACCTCACCCATCATGGTTGGCAATTTTTTAATTCCTTTTAAACTTAACACAGTCACACCTAAAGAAGGGGTCTGAATATCACGTTTGGTCGATGCGCTGGAAACAATAACTTCTTCCAATTGCTTCGTCACATCGTTCAATTGAACATTTAATTCAAAATCAGCTTTCAGGTAAAATTTAGTCCGATAGGGATTATAGCCGACATGGCCAACTTTCAATACATATTCACCAAAGGGAAGATATAATCGGTAACGACCTGCAGAGTCAGTAGAAACACCCGATTTTTTAAAATCTACGGAAATATCAGCACCTCGTAAGGGTTCACCCGTTTGAGCGTCTATGAC
>CANKVC010000163.1 GCA_947486835.1 Cytophagaceae bacterium
TTTTATTTGGGCGAATTGTGCATCTTCGGTTAGGTCTACATAACGGTTCATAAGTAACTGATTTCCATGTACGATTTTGTTGACACTCGCAATTCCTTGCAGATTCAGCGAGAACTTCCAAGGCAATGGAATCCTGACGCCTAATTTTCCTTGGAATCCTACGTAATCGGTTTGGTAGGAAAAGGCATTGTTTTGAATGTCGCCTACCGCGTTTAGTTGCGTAAACTGAAGACCCAGGTCGTAATTGATCAGACTCAGCAGTTTAGCTACTTTCGGATTTTGACCCAAGTAAATCGCAAAAGGCGTTTGGTCTAGTTTGTATTTAGCCGAATCTACCAGACTAGCTTTGTGAAAAGCGATAGCAAAGGCTAGGCCGGAGCCCGACTTTAAGCCTTGGACATTTTGGCCCTGCTCATTTTGGTAGACGAACTCCGTGATGGCAATGCCCTGAGTGAGTTTGAATTGTTGGGCACAGGCGGGCGTCGCATTATACACACAAAGGAAAATAAGCACGAATCCTCGTGAGAGTAGATTGTTGACTGATGGGTACATAATTTATTAGAACTAGGTAGATATTTGTTTAATTTCAATTAGATAAACACAATGGTCTAATTAAAATTTTAAAGCTTAAAGCCATTTTTACAAGTTTGAAGTTTGCGTATGATTTTAGATAGTTGAGAATTAAAATGAATAATTGTGTCTATAAAAAACTTTTTTAGACAACGTGATTTAGAGGGGATGTCTAAAATAAATTTTTATAGACTATGTTTGACCTACGATAAATTTTAAACTTTTTCTTAAAAAGATTGATTATGTTGAATACGAGCTTTGTTCTTGTTGGTTTAGTGATTTTAATTTTGCTCAAAAATCATTTCATAAAAAATAAAGGCATCATTTATGTGATTTTCGCCCTCCCAGCGGTTTTATTGAAAATAGTCGTAGAGGCCTTTCCCTTTTCATATTTTGACCAACATTCACTCATCCTACAATTTGTTTTAATTAGTCCAATAATTAATTTTTTAATTGCTCCATTGGTATTGCTTTATATAGAAACAGTATTAACAAAAAGTCTTACGTTAAATCGTTATTTCCTATTATTCGTCCCATTCTTCTTTTTCCTGATCAATTTTCTACCGTTCTTCTCCTTATCGATTGAAGAAAAAATTCAGATTTACTCGCAAGCCAACTACGCTTCAACCCAGCCATATTTTATTTGGTTTTCTTTTCCTGTATTACGTGCTATAAATAATATTTACAATCCGCTAATTGGTATAATTGTCATTGTTTACATATTCCAAATGTTGATTCGAAACAAACAAAAACTAAGTAAAAAAACGTATCTCAACCTATTACAAGTCAGTATAATTTTGATCGTCAATTTTATTGCGATAAGATCTATTATGTTCTATCATTATATCTCTAATGGCCAAAACATCAGTCCAGAAATACTCGGAATTTTAGCCATTTTTGTGCCTTTGTCATTCATTTTACTTCCCAATTGGTTGTATGACAACGCCATCGATTCAGATTTAAATCTTTACTTCCGATTGATGAATCGCATTCCAAAAAATGAAGAAAATAACGATTTAATCAAAAGTGAAATAATAACCGATTCAACTAAAATCATAACCTATTTGAATGAAGAGAAACCCTATTTGTCACCCGGATTTTCCATTCACGATATTGTTAGTCACTTAAATATCCCGCAAAAAAATGTAACGGAATGTTTCAATAAAGTCATTAAAATTCCATTTCCTCGGATGCGAAATCAATTGCGCATAGAATATTCCATGGAGATGTTCAAAAATAATGCCCACTTGAAAAATTCGATTTCAGGTGTAGCAACTGATTCAGGTTTTAATAATCGGGCTACTTTTTACATCGCATTTAGGGAGGTTACACAAATGACTCCTATCGAATGGATTAATGAAAATTGTGATGCCCCGGTGCAAGAGGATTTTGTCGATGAATCATCCGAAAATGATCTAATCAAAGTGAAGGCATCGAGTAAACAAATCCTTAATTTTAAGGATGAAAGCTAAAGCCTATTATTTTAATGACGATGGGATTATCCCCAATCATGCATTTCCTGTCATCGTATACTCTCAATGTGTTGATTTAGAAGACTGTTCTGACTGGTTAGAAACAACATTTAAAAAGAATAACTGGTTAAATAATTGGCGCGACATTGTTTTGCCTTATGACCATTTTCATAGTAATACGCATGAAGTATTGGGGTTAGGCTGGGGAAATGTTTCATTGAAAATTGGCGGTGCTCATGGCCAAGTTTTTCATTTACATGCAGGCGATGTAATCATTATTCCGGCAGGCGTGGGGCATTATTCAGTTTCGGAACATACCAATTACCAGATGGTGGGTGGATACCCCAATGGACATGCCTGGGATTTAAAAACGGGTTTGGAGCAGGGCGAAAGAGCGCAAATTTTACAAGCGATATCAGCAGTGGAAATGCCAGAAAAGGATCCGATTTTTGGAAATGGGGGTTTGTTGTTTGATAAATGGAAATGAGTTTCTTAAATCGATTGGAATAAATCTTTCTTACCTAGTATTAAAGCATGATAATTATTTATTCGTAATTAATTTCGTTTATTTCGAATAATTCGATTATTTCATTTAAATTCGCAAAAGATTTAAATAAGATGGAAATCGAAGAAAAATTAAGTAGGCCTACTAAAGAGGAACAGCGAATGGCAAAGGAGTCATATCTTGCCCTTTCAGCTACTTTGGAATCGCTTCATACGGCGAATCCAGAAATTGAAATTGAAGAAACGGAAGAAAAAATTAAAATTCCTTTAAAGGCTTTAAAGTTATTAGCTACCATTCTTAAAGCAACAAGTCAGGGAAAACCTATTTCCATCGTACCCATTGCCACAGAAATGACCACACAGGCGGCATCCGAATTATTGGGATGCTCTAGACCCCATTTAATTTCCTTACTTGAAACTGGAGAAATTCCCTTTATCAAAGTAGGAAAGCATCGACGGATTAAATACGAAGACGTGGCACAATACAAGGCTCAAATGTATTCCAAACAACGCAAGCGAATTATCGAGATGATGAAAATGGATGAAGACCTCGGGCTATATGATTCATAGCGTAAAGTTTACCTGCTTTCTAGACACCAATGTTATTTATCCTATTCTAACACGGGATATACTTTTGTGGTATGCCCACTTTGAATTATACACACCAAAATGGAGCCCTGATATTTTTGAGGAGTGGAAGGGCGTCATGCGAAGAAAAAATGTGCCGGAAACGGATATTGAAAAGCGCGTTGATAATGTGAACTTGGCATTTCCTAGTGCGTTAGTACATGGCTATGAATCCATTACTGAAACACTTCAACTTCCTGACTCAGAAGATCGCCATGTATTAGCGGCGGCGATTAAATCAAACGCAGGAATTATTGTAACTAATAACTTAAAACACTTTCCTTTAGATTATTTACATAGTTTCAATATTACCGCAAAAAATGTAGATGATTTTTTAACTGATCTCATTGACCTAAACCATGAAATTGCTTTAGAGGCATTTCAAACAATGGTTTCACACAAGAAAAATCCGGACTTAGACGAATATCAAGTACTGGATAGTTTTAGAAAAATTGGGTTAAAAGATACGGCAGACTTTCTTCATGCATTATTATAAAAATAGAAAAGAATATATTGAACCAATTCGATATTAGATGCTGGACATACTGAACCTCATTTAAAATATGTGGTCCAATAAACTTGCTCAATGACTGTGGGGTAACCATTTCTACTTTTCTCCCGAATAGGTCTTCCAAAAAGAAATTGAGATCCATGAAATTATCAAAGCTCTTTCTGTTGGGCTCAAAATCTACCAACAAATCTACATCGCTTTCTTCTGTATTAGTTTCCTTACAAAATGAGCCGAAAATACCCAAACGATTCACTCCATATGATTTTAATGCCTCTCTGTTCTCAGAAAGCACATGTAAAAGCTCATTTTTTGTATGGATTTTTGCCTGGTTCATTACGAGGCAAATTTAATCATTAATGCGTCAGTGAAAAAATTTACATGAATAAAAACATAATTAAAATATCTTTTTAACTTGTGATTCACTCTAGTACCCCCTTTTACCCAAAAATAACCTATTTAAAAATCATGAAAAAAACTTACTCCCTATTGATCGTACTCGTTCTTTCCTGCTTCGCGTGGAATACTTTTGCTCAGGATGGAAAAATATATCCATTGGACGCGCCAAAAGAACCTAATGCAATTCCCTTGGGCACAGGATCTGTGAAGGACCAACCCGCTCCAGAGACTTGGTTTCGCCAGTGGGGTGACCCGATGGCCAGAAACATTTCCCAAGCCACGTTAACGCCATTTTTCCCTGAAAAAGGAAAAGCCAATGGAGCCGAGGT
>CANKVC010000164.1 GCA_947486835.1 Cytophagaceae bacterium
AATAATTCGGGAGCCAACAAACCCAGTCCTGTGAAAGCACCTTCTACAGAAAATTCTACGAACAAGGTGAGTAAATTAAGTTTCAAAGAACAAAAGGAATTTGAAACAATAGAAAAAGAGATACAAGAGCTTGAACAAAGTAAACAAGGATTGATCGAGCAATTGAATGCCGGACATGAGGACTTTCAAATATTAAGCCAATGGGCCACTAAAATAGAAGAAATTAAAAACTCGCTGGAAGAAAAAGAAGCCAGATGGCTAGAGCTCTCAGAAAAATAACAAAAAATGGCCCTAACATTTAGGGCCATTTTTTATGATGCATTACGTTTGAATTTTAATTTTCAAATAAGAAATCCTTCAATCCAAATAATGCGCCGTCTCCCCCTTTTGGATTCACAAAGACAAAATACAAATCTTGTACGCCTGAAATATTAACAGGAATATTGAATTTATTCGACGCATTTATTTCAGCGGATCCTACTAGATTACCCGTCGGACTTCCCGTTCTTAACTCAAGAGTTCCGCCAACTGTTTGACCTTGCATATACAATCCCATGAAGGAGATATTTTTAATTCCAGTCAAGTCGATTCCATTGTATTTAGCAAAACCTTTATCACCTGTGGCAACTAAAACTTCTCCTAGTCCGTCAACTTTATATTTAGATCCTTTAGAAACTTGGTCGAAATCCACGGCTTTTACAGTTGGGTTACGAAGCGCCACAACCTTTTGACCCGTTGCAGGACCTAGTTTACCAGCTCCTTTATCCGTGTAACTAGCGGCAAATAAATAAGTCCCAGCCTTTCCTTTATCTTGAGGAACATATTCGCCAACGACCGGCTTGGATGCCTTCTTTTTGTCAGATAGACTTAATACGTAATTCACGATTTCCTTTGCATCCCCTAATGAAATTTGAGGGTGTGCAGCCATCGCTTGCTCTCCCCAAACACCACCACCACCGTTGATAATTTTCTTCGCAAGCATGTCTATCGTCTGAGCATTTGCCTTATATTTCTTACCTAAATCCATGTAAGAAGGCCCGATCGACTTTTTATCAGCTGCATGACATGCCTTACAATCGGACAAGTCCATTAATCTCTTTCCTGTTGAAAAAGATATATTCGCCTGATGCCCCTGGGCAATAATCGTTTTGTCATAGCCGTCTAAGAAATTAACACTCACCATCACATCTTCTTCAGCTACTTTTTTATTCGCTAAACTTCCATCTTCTTTATCTGAAACCGAAACTTTATACTTAACTGGTTTATCATTCCAGTAAAAAGTCTTATTGCCTTCGATAGCCACTTCCACCTCAGGAACTTCATTACCTGCCCGAACGGTCAGTTGGGATGTGCTCACATTTCCTTGTGAATCTTTCACTTTTAAAGAAACTTCATATACACCCGACTTAGAAAAAGTAATGGCTGGATTAGCGACATTACTTGTTTGTCCGTTGCCAAAGTTCCAAGCATAGGTAATTTTATCATTGTCATAATCTTGAGAACCTGCAGAAGAAAACTTCACTTTTAAAGGAGTCGCCCCTACTTTTTTATCTGCTGAAGCTACGGCCAATGGCTTACGATTTCCAGCATTATATTCCAATTTATATAAAACCGCCTCATCATTCTGAGCAAACCAGTTGGGTCCATACTCTAAACCAAAAAGCGTTCCATTTTTGTCAAATTGCATATCCATTGGATGAGAAAAAGGAATAGATGGCAAGAAGCGATCCATATTTGAAAAATCTCCATTTTCCTTCATTGAAACTGTATAAATCAAATCTCTTGCCCAATCGTAGGCAATTAATTTACCATTATAATAGGCGGGGAATTTAGTTTTAGATTCCGCTGGATAGTCATCTCGATAGTAAACAGGGCCTGCCATCGCATTTCTACCCCCTTTTCCTACCACAGGACCAAACTCTGGTGAGTCCACATAAGGATAGTAAATGAATGCTTTTTGAGCAGGAGGTAAATGGGCAAAACCAGTGTTATGTGGCGAATCGTTGATCGGCGCACGTGGATTAAATACAGCCCAAGTACTATCATTTTTAAAATCACGCTGATTATAAGGTCGGTTATCCGCCACAAATAAAGGCCAACCGAAATACCCGGCTTCACGCGCTTGATTTACTTCATCATGTCCTCTTGGACCGAATTTCTTGGAAGCTTCCCCAGCATCTGGACCTACTTCTCCCCAATACAAATAACCTGTACGCTGATCCACAGAAATACGGTATGGATTCCGATTACCCATCACATATATTTCTTGCTTAGCATGGTAAATTTTTTCTGGATATAAGTTGGTCGCAGGGATCGTATAACCCCCTTCTGGAGTGGGTTTGATACGCAAAATCTTACCCCTTAAATCGTTCGTATTTGAACTAGTCGATCTGGCATCCCAACCTGATCGGCCTGGACGATTGTCACTTGGACTATATCCATTCGATGCAAATGGGTTTGTATCATCACCCGTTGACAAATATAAATTTCCCACCTTATCCCAAGCGATAGATCCACCCGTGTGGCAACACTCCACGCGCTTTACAGGAACGCGCAATAAAATCTTTTCTGTATCCATCAGCAAAGTATCCTTCACGTTATCATATACAAAGCGAGATAAATGCTGTGCTGTATCAGGCTGACCTGATGGCGGCGAATAATACAAATACATGAAATTATTTGAATCAAAATTAGGGTCAATATTCAAACCCATCAAACCATATTCCTGCTTGGTGTATACGTTTAAATTAGCGACCACTTTTGTTTTGCCTTTTTTAGGGTCATACATTTTCAACTTACCTTTGCGTTCCGCATAAAAAATCTTACCACTATTAGCCACAGCTAATTCCATAGGCTCATCTAAACTGCGATCCAAAATAGTTTTCGTAAAACGATTATCTTCTGGCGCCAATTCGGTTCTTAACTTCTTCTTATAATTTTGATCGGGACCTGAAGACACATATTGAAGCCCTCCCCAAATATGCTTAAGCACCAAATCCTCAGAAAATGTCTGATTCGTGTGACCCCAGTTGGTATAAAATGCCCGGCCACCATCATATTCATGGTACCAAGCCATTGGGTGAAAATCACCCATTTTACCGTCTTTGTATGATTTTTCGTCAACAGTCACCAATAATTTAACGTCTTTATTAAATTCTTTAATGTCATAAAACTCATCCGTACGATCGAAAGACGCCGGCATGTGTGCAGTAGAAATGTGCGTATTGTCCACGACATTCATTTTACCTTTTTGCACATTTGGATTGCCAGGGTGTGAAGCAAAAAAACCACCCGCTAATTTTCCATACCAAGGCCAATCATACTCCGTATCCGCAGCCGCATGAATACCAAAATATCCACCACCTGCTTGAATATAGCGCTCAAATGCATTTTGCTGAGCATCATTTAAAATATTTCCTGTAGTATTTAAGAATACAACCACTCGATATTGCTTCAAATTATTTTCAGTAAATACCGTTGCGTTTTCAGTGGTATCCACTTGAAAGCCTTTCTCCTTAGCCATTTTCATTAAAGCCGTTTTACCGGATCCGATGGAGCCATGGCGATATCCTTTAGTAGAAGAAAAAACAAGGACTTTTTTTCCTAAGAGTGGATTTTTATCCTGAGCATTTGCTTGTTGAAAAGACAGTAGAGTCAAACAAGAAACGGCAAAAATAATTCGGCTTATGCCGAACAAAAACTTTTTCATAGTGTTGTATTTTAAAATAGGGAATGTCAAAGTTACTTCAAATCACAAATTTTCGTTTATTTTTATAAAAAATATTTAAAATATCCTTCAAAATGATGAAAAAAATTACCCTAGTTGCATTGTTGGCTTTCATGACCAACATGCTTTTTGCTCAGTCAATCTGCTTTTCGACCAAAGACCAAATGCAATTAATGGCCTCCAATAAGGCATTTATGAAATCACATGCACTGCCTAAAGCCTATAAGCACGTAAGTAAAGCGGGTGGAGTGATGGTGGAATTTAATACTCCCGATGGAACTATGGCTAAAGGCTTTTATATCCCAGCAGCTAAGCCTACCAATTATACCTTATTTGTATTCCAAGAATGGTGGGGTTTAAATGACCACATAAAAAGAGAAGCCGAACATTTCTATTCCACATTAGGCAATGTCAATGTCCTAGCCTTAGATATGTATGATGGAAAAGTGGCTACTAGCCGGGAAGAGGCAGGTAAACTAATGGGAGGAGCCAATCCAGCCAGATTAGAATCTATAATTAAAGGGGCTATTTCATATGTAGGGCCTAAAGCAAAAATCGCTACGGTGGGTTGGTGTTTTGGTGGCGCATTATCTTTAAAGGCCTCTATTTTAAATGGAAAACAAGCCGCGGCTTGCGTCATGTATTATGGGATGCCGGTGAAAGATGTGGAG
>CANKVC010000165.1 GCA_947486835.1 Cytophagaceae bacterium
ACAGGAGTCGCAGGCTTAACATTATTCGAAAGAGGATTATTCACGATGGATACACCATTGGAAAAAATATTTCCTGAGTTTGCCAACATGCAAATTTTGGTAGGATATGACACCTTGAAACATCAATTCATCACACGTCCTGCGAAAAATAAGATCCTAATGAAACACGTATTTACACATACGTCGGGCATTGCCTATCCGCCCTTTTCAAATTTAGGACGCGAAGGGTATTTAAATGCAAACATTACCATCGCTTTTCCAAAGGGTGATACAAAATTAACACTTGCTGACATCATTCGCAGCACAGCAAAATTACCACTTGCGCACGAGCCGGGTGAAAGTTGGACTTACGGCATGAATCTAGAAGTATTAGGTCGAGTTATTGAAGTATTGGATGGACGAAATTTCGCTGATTACTTACGCCAGGAAATTTTTACACCTTTGAAAATGACAAGAACATTTATTGGAGTTATACCTAATGAATGGAAAAATATGACCCAAGTGTATACCCAAAATAAATCAGGAAAAAAGAGTGTGTACACGGATGAGGTAGGCAAGAAATTATTAGGTTTCTCGGCAGATATGTCGATGGACTTCTATAAAAACACGAATACAACGTTGGCGATGGGTGGAACTGATGTGATCAGTAATGTGGATGACTATGCCCGCTTTTTCCAAATGCTTTTAAATTATGGAGAATTAGATGGAGCGCGCGTATTAAGTAAGAAGACTGTTGAGATGATTGAAAAACCTTTATTTGATGTCGCTACAAATGATGGAGTTGCGAAAGGGACAACAGGCCGCTCGCAATTCAAAGCAGGCGTCACGGTTTATGTTTATCCAGAGGAACAAGCAAAATTCGAGACGATATCAGCGGGTTCGTATTATTGGAAAGGTTACTTTGGAACGCAATATTGGATCGACCGGAAAGAAGACATGATTGGAATGGTTTTTTTACAAATAGCACCAGAGCCTACACGATTTAATGAGAAATTTAGGCACTTAGTCTGGGGAAGTATTGCTAAATAAATTAATGTATTTAGCCTTTGGTAATCCTTGAATGTTTGCCAAGGTAGTTGTAAAAAGGGGGAAAATAGTATTTAATAAAAACGCAGAATCCACCTCAAAAGGGTGGATTCTTTTATTTTACGGAAGTGGTAGCAAAACAGGTAGCACGAGAGGGGTTTTCAGGTGAAATGTGGGTTTGTTTAAAATTAAACGAAGTCAGGATTTTTGGTGTAATTAGAAAATAGTGAGGTTGTATTATTGTTTTGACATCGTACCTTTCCAACTATATTGATAATATAATCTTCCATTTGGATAATCCTTTTCAATAAAATAATCATCTTGCTTAATTTCAACACTCATTGAATTTCCACTAAAAGTAGCAACCCCAGATCGATTGGATCTGATTGAAGAGGATGTTTGAAAATCCTCTGGTGTGATAACTAATGAATTGCCACTAATTTTACCGCCTAACGTGCCCAAAAATAATTTATCTGCGGCAAATGTAACATTACCTCCGGTACCAGTAGAAGTAAGAATTATACGGCAATTACTTATTGTCGACTTTGTATTAAGGCTTGATTGGGTTACTTCCAAATTCCCAACGTATACTCCAGTATAATTTACTGTTGGGGATGATGAGTCTTTAGTACAAGAAATTAAACAGATAAAAGATAAGATTAATAGGGTACGGTTGAACATAGGATTAAGGTAGTTTTAAACTAAATTAACTGATTTGTATTTTAAGATGTAATGAATTTATTTAACGGTCAACAATCGTTTGACCAAAGTCTTGAATACCTTAACACAAATTCAAATCATCTCCTACCCTGTTTACTGATCTTCACCACACTCATTTGACTAAGTACAATTCAAATTAATTTAACTATTATTTTTTAATAAATTTTTGATCAGCACCCATCTCCCAGATAATTGAAGGATTCTTATTGTTGGGCGAGCCATATGATGTTCCCTTATCAGGATTTACAATATCAATCAGACCGTTTTGATTTATGTCTCCTACAATTATATTTGGTATGTTTCGACCAGAGATGTTATAATTATCATTCAGGTAGATCGAAGTAACATCTTGAAATCCAAGTTTATTTACAGCAAGAATCTGTAAGTAATAACCCATGTAAAATCTGGATACGTTTCCTGAACTATCTCCAGTTCTCAAAAGAATCAACTCTTTTTGAGAGTCTTTATTTAGATCTATAAATCCAAAATCTAAGGTTAAATCCCATCCTGATATTTCAGGTAATGCCAATGATCGCTCTAAATCAAAATTTTTCCCATTTCCCCAATAAATACGATTGGCATCGATAAAACCTTTTAAGTTCGCATAGGTATTTTGGCCACCAACAATTAAATCTAAAAATCCGTCTTGATCAATATCAACCATTTCGCATGCTATAATTGCATTAACAGGATTTATAAAAACATTCATTGAACGAGTAAAATTAGCCTTCCCATCATTTAGTAAAAATGAACAATCTGCTGGTAGAAATATATCCAAATCACCATCGCGATCAAAATCACCCGAACAAGCGCCATGATAGAAATTTTTCGGAAATTGATTAAGAATTGAAAACCTAAATTTCCCTTTAGATTCACTTAACATTATGCTTAGGTATTCTCCAGGCCATCCCGTACTTGGCATAGGTCCATATTCAGAACCCGTATCAGCAAAAAACACATCAGGAATTTTGTCCCCATTAAAATCTCCTACCAAAGATTTAATAATTGAATTCGTCCCAACGTTACCTGTAATGGAAGTTGAATTCAACACATAATTCCCATTGCTTGGGTTATATAAATATAATTCCAAAGGAATAAGGGTATTTCGATTAATTCCAGGGGCCATAACAACATCTAAGTATCCATCAGTATTAAAATCAGCCATCGCAACTCCACCAATGTATGACTTTCCAGCTGGGCTTAGCACATCGACTTGATTCTGTTTCGGAATCTCATAATAATCAAGCCATTTTGTGTTATTCCTTAATTCAAATGAAGGTTTTAAATAATCAAATGGAATAGGTTTAAATATTGCATTTAATGAAGTATTTTTGGCGATAAGAATTGTTAAAGGATTTTTGTTATCGGTTTCATCTCCAGACCAAGTGTCAAACCTCCAACCTATTCCAGGGTTTGCAGTCAATCTAACCGTCGTACCATGTGGATATTGAGATTGTGTGTTGACAGCTATAACTTCCTCTTTAACGGTCCCATTACCTTCGATTTTCAAATTCAACGGATATTGCAACTTTTCAAATGTAGCTTTTAACGAAATTGCTTTTTCAACCTTAATATCAAGCGGATTTTTTTTTATGGATTGATCCCCTGACCATCCACTAAATGACCAACCTTCTATTGGAACTGCAGTCAACCTCACCGTTGTCCCACTTGGATATAAAGCCTGTGTAGCTAGCGCAATCACCTCTTCCTTCACTGTGCCACTCCCCTCAATAGTTAATGTCAACGGGTATTGTCTTTTCTCAAAAACACCTGTCACACTTTTATCTGCATCCATGGTAATGGATGTAGGATTACTTGTTCCCGATATACTACCCTGCCATTGTTTAAATAGGTATTCACCAGTTGGCGTAGCCACCAAGGAAACATTAGATCCCTTTTCGTATGAATTCGATGGTGGTGACACCGATCCGCCATTGGCAGGTGTTACAGACACTATCAGTTTTTGTTGGATAATCTCTTTTGTACAAGAAATTAAACAGATAAAAGATAAGATTGATAGGGTACGGTTGAACATAGGATTAATGTAGTTTTAAACTAATTAAATTTTTCAAATATCATTCTTTTTTCAACATCCTAAATACATGTACTATGTAAAAATATCACTAACGTTTTTTAGTATACACGTCAATTACTTTTGTTTTTATAGGCATATAATTTTGGATGTACAAAATCTTCGTTCGTCCTGTCTTTTCATCACTTGAGAGAGGAATAAAGATATCATTTAATGCTGAATCCACCTCCCATTTAGGATTTTCAAAGGTATTATCTCCTTTGTTCAGCCAAATGCGTTGATTTAAGTTATCACCTAAATTAGTGATGAAAAACACATCATCCCAACCATCGAAATTCAAATCCATAATAATATAATCACGTGTTCCATTGGATTTGTAGGTCGACTGTACCTTGGAAATTTCGTCTAGTTTTGACATATCAGCATCACTGCTTCTAAAAATCTTTTGGTCACCTTGCCCTCCTTCTACGAAATAGAATAGATTATTAATTTTCGGATTTTTGGGATTTTTGAGGGCAAATAATTTATAACAGCCATAGCTTTGGCCAAATGGGGTTAAGGGCGAAATAAGTGTACTTTTAAACTCATTTTGT
>CANKVC010000166.1 GCA_947486835.1 Cytophagaceae bacterium
CATCGGTTTGTGCTGGGGTGATGGAATCGTAAACGATTTGGCAGCAAAGGATCCCCAATTAACCTTAGGCGTTCCGTATTATGGCCGACAAATTGACCCTACTTTGGTGCCCAACATCAAAGCCAAATTAATGTTGCATTATGCAGGATTAGACGAAAGGATTAATGCGGGCATCCCTGCTTATGAAAACGCGTTGAAAAATAATCAAATTGATTATCAATTGTTTATTTACGAAGGGGCCCAACATGCCTTTAATAATGATTCGTCACCCGCACGCTACCAAGAATCGACTGCTAAGTTGGCCTGGGAGAGAACCATCAACTTCTTTAAAAAGCATTTAAAGAGCTAGCTTATTCCTTCTCCTTAAATAAATTCAAGTGTTTGTTGTTGACCAGAGGTTTGGCCCAAAATCCGATGCTGAAAATATAGAGCAGTGTGACGAACAGAACACTCATGCCTATTTTTAAGCCAAAAATATCACCTACTCCTCCAACGATAAAGGGTAAAATGGCGCCTCCCACGATCCCAGTAACCAAAATTCCAGAAAAGGAACCATGATTCTCTTTGAACGAATTTAAGGCTAGGGAAAATATGATGGGAAACATGACAGATAGAAATAATCCGAGCAATGGAAAGGCTAATAATGCCATGGATTTTGTGCCTAAAAGCGCAAGAGCTAAAGATGCAATGGCTAAAAAAGAGAAAGTGACAAGCACAATTCTGCTATCTAAAATTTTCAATAATATTAATCCGAGGATACCCCCAGCGGTCATGAGTCCCCAAAAATAAGCTATCGTATCAGCGCCGGTCGTCTGCGGATCTACCCCGTGATAGGTGGATAAAAATTGCGAAATCCAATTCGATATTCCCTGTTCTGTCCCGACATAACAAAGCATGGCGATGAAATATAAAATCACATATTTATTTTTAAATAAAGTCAAATGGATCTCTAATGGACCTGGTTTTTCACTTTCATCCAATTCGACTTTCGGGAATTTAGATGCATAAATAATCACGACCATCAATAAGCTAACGGCAATAAATAAAACGTAAAGGGAAAGCCAGGGGAATTCATCGGGTATTTTTTGGAAAAATGATGAAACCCAACCCGACTGACTAAAGGATAATTTCTTTTGTAAAATGAAGGATTGATACACGAATGGACTTAGGTAGGAAGCAGACCCGAAAATCAGTTGGGCCCAAACGGAAAAATTAGCATAATTTTCTTCTCCCCCTGCCGTTCTGAGAAGCGGATTCACCACGACTTGCAACATGGCCATTCCGCAGCCAATCATAAATAACGACACGATCGCCGACATATAATTGGGTGACACAACGATCAAAAGAGAGCCTACACTAGAAAGTAAAAAAGCAAACATCATGACCTTCTTTTCTTTGAAAACTTCTAGCATTATGCCTGCCGGAATGGACATAAATCCATACGCAATGAAAAAAGCGAAGGGCAATAAGGACACCATCGTTAAGCTTAAATGAAAACTCGTGATGAGGTCTGGAATGATCGGGCCTATGATGTTGGAGAGAAATGAAATGACGAAAAAAGTCAACAAAATGATGAATACGATGTAAGGACTTTTTTTCATTTTTTTTTGGTTTAGGGTTTTCAAATTTAGCCGATTTTTTCATTAATCGACTCATTTAAATTATTTGAATTAGCACAGTAGGAAAAATGAAACGCAACGAATTTAATTTTGCATTTTAATGCTTATTTTTTTTATACATTTACGATTCTTTTAAATGATTTTACGGTAAACAATTGCGATGGAAACCTACGGAAATATTTTAGTTATAGTGACTCCTTTATTTTTATTCCTTGTGCTATTTGAAAAATGGTACGGTTGGTATAAAGGATTTGAAACAGTAGAAACCTTGGACATGATTTCAAGTTTAAGCTCTGGGGTTACAAATTCGACCAAGGATGTTTTAGGGCTCAGCGTAGGGATTTTATCCTATCCATGGCTCGTAGAACATTTTAATTTAATTCAAGTTCAGTCAAGCGTCTTGTTATATTTGATCGCTTTCATGGCCCTCGATTTTTCAGGATATTGGGTTCATCGCTTAAACCACACCATTAATATTTTTTGGAACAATCACTTAGTTCATCATAGTAGCGAGGAATTTAATTTAGCCTGTGCCCTAAGACAAAGCATTTCTGTCTTTTTCAGAATTTTCACTTTTTTATTATTGCCAGCCGCTGTCTTGGGTGTCCCACAAAATGTCATTGCTGTAGTTGCCCCGCTACATTTATTTGCACAGTTGTGGTACCACACACGCCATATCAAAACGATGGGATGGCTTGAATATGTCATTGTAACTCCGGCTCATCACCGAGTTCATCACGCGATAAATCCTGAATACTTAGATAAAAATTATGGCCAAATATTTATTTTTTGGGATCGAATGTTTGGTACATTCCAAGAAGAAAGAGATGATATTCCAGCGGTTTACGGAATAACTAGACCGGTAAGAACTTGGAATCCAATCAAGATTAATTTTTTACACCTTTGGCTTTTAATTCAAGATGCTTGGCGTGCAAATTCTTGGAAAGACAAATTACGAATCTGGTTCATGCCATTAGGTTGGCGCCCCGAAAATGTCATCAAGGAGTATCCTGTTTACAAAATTGAAGATGTCTACCATTTTGAACATTATAAAAAAGAGGCTTCGCCTTCGCTTAGGTATTATTTGTGGGGCCAACTCTTTAGCCTTCTTTTGATTGTTTCCTATTTATACAGCCATATTGCAAGCATAGGGACACCTGATATTTTTATTTATGGGGCATTTATATTTGTACATATTTATGCACTGACCGATTTAATGGATGGGAATTCAAAAGTTTGGATTCTTGAGACGATCAAAAATGTGGCTTGCGTTTTATGGATTGTACAATCGGGCGACTGGTTTGGCTCAAGCCAAGTATCCGTTTGGATTGCACCGGCCTTAGTTATTTATTTTGCGCTAACTACATTTTTTGTATTTTCCTTTTGTCGATCCAGCTTGGTTTCGAGCCCATCAAAATAACTGAATAGCTTACATTTTTTCGGGTTATTTCTTAAACAATTTTCGACTCTCAGCTCCAGCTTTATTAAATTTTAAATTTAGTAAAGCTTAGCTAGTTTATTAAAATTCAAACAAATACCTTCCTTTTTCGCAAAAGTAAATTGATAAAATAAATTTAATATCAATAGGTTGAATTTTTAATAATTGCTTGGAAAATGGATTTTTCTGGGTGCTTTTATTCTTTACCGTGTTCGTTTATAAGCTCAATAAATATCCAGTTAAATCCGATAAATCCTTTTCTTTTAATCCCATCGAGGTCGGTTCTGGCATCAAACTATTTTTTTGTTGGACCCTAGACGTCACATCCGACGCTTTGATATTATTTCTTTTTCCTGTTAAATCTTTTAGAATAATTTGTTTGGCATCAGCCATTAAAAATCCATAATAACTGCCTGATTGGGTGCTAATCATCCAGGGCTCATACCCGAACGCTAAACTCGCCGAAGGATTAATGATGGCGTCAAGCATGCTTTTTTTGTCAAATTTCTTTTTGATTAAAGATAAATCTGGACCAATATCAGCTCCTTTTCCGGCAATTTTATGGCAAGAAATGCAATTGGTTTCAAAAATATTTTTGCCTTTTTGAGCATCGGAAGGCATGTTCATGGCCAAGTCAATTGACAGTGATTTTCCTCCCGGACGCCTAAAATAATCGGCCGCCAAACTGCGGATGGATATGTCTTTATTATTGAATATATGAAGTTCAATTAATTCCCTGACCTTGGGTTTGATTTTTCCTTTTGCTGCGTCAACCATCAATAATCTAGCTCCATAGGTATCTAGCGCTATTTTTTGAGCGAGCTCTTGCTTTTTTTCAGCCACTAATGTCGTATCATTTAATAGGGAATTTTCGGATTGGATCATCCATTTTTGCTCCCGACTTAATTGTTGCT
Source organism: Cytophagaceae bacterium (assembly GCA_947486835.1). GTDB lineage: Bacteria > Bacteroidota > Bacteroidia > Cytophagales > Spirosomataceae > Aquirufa. The sequence goes on from CANKVC010000166.1 coordinate 3,972, forward strand.
CTTCTTCTTGCTTCCAGGCAATTACATTTTCCCACGTATTTGTTTTACGGAAACTAACCCAATAATCTGCTTGTTGGGCTACGTCGGCCAATTTCGATTTTGTTAAATCAAGCATCGCGTGCGCCGCCTCAGGAGTGCTCATAAATGCGATGGTCGTCATGGCTTCTTTTCGTTGGTTAACTGTTAATGTCGGCGATTGAGCTCTTTTTTTAATCAAATTTATGCTGGCATTGGGGTGTAGCTCGCACAAAATAGAACTTTGAGCGGCTGATAAATTGAGAGGATTCGCAG
>CANKVC010000167.1 GCA_947486835.1 Cytophagaceae bacterium
AGCGCCGAGTGACCACTTCAAACATGGTAGCAAAGTCATTGGGCCCCTCAACGGTCTTGGGAGTAAATAATCGGTATTCTTTTTTTGCCGGAAGACCGTTTAAAAAACAAACCATGGCGGATACAGGATTGGTGCCTTGTAGATTTGAGTTATCAAAACATTCGATATGTTTGGGCAATTGGGTTAGGCGTAAATCATTTTTTAATGTCAGGAGAACTCTCATTTTTCGATCTCCACCGCTTTCTTCTGCTGCTTTCCGATCGGCTTTTTCCTTTTTAAAGTAGAGCACATTTTTAAGCGACATGTCGAGCAACTTTTTCTTATCGCTCATTACTGGGATTGTATTTTTGACTCCTTTAAATTCAAGCGCCATGGGAATGTTGGTGATAATTTCTTTTGCCTCGCTTTGAAATTGTTCTCTTTTTTCCCAGATGAGCATCGTTAATAAATCACTTTCATCCTCATTTAGTTTTTTCTTGGTCTCCCAGGTTTGTGCTTGAGTAATCGTCCCGTTAATTACCTTCATGAAATTGATGTAAGCGACTTGTTCATCGGATACGATGGAGAAGACATCGACATCGTGAATCGCAGGATTGACGACCGTTGACTTAGCTTGGTAGTTTTCTAATAATTGCCATTTTTCTTTATATTCTTGGGCTTCCTCGAAGGCCAATCGGCCCGCTGCATTTTGCATTTTTTCGTGGAAGTAGTTTTTTGGCTTTTGAAAATGTCCTTTTAGGATGTTTTGAATGGAATCGATGTATTCTAAATAAATAGCTTCTGATTGTAGTCCTTCACATGGCCCTTTGCAATTGCCAATATGATACTCTAAACAGACCTTGAATTTCCCCAGTTCTATGTTGGCCGGTTTTAATGCCAACGAACAAGTCCGCAAGGGAAAGAGCTGATGCAATAATTCCATCAACGCATTCATGGATTTTGGGTTTGCAAAAGGCCCAAAATAAGTTCCTGCTTGGTGATCGATGCGTCGGGTCGAAATGAGTTTAGGGAAATGCTCTTTGGTAATGCATAAAAATGGATAGGTTTTATCGTCCCTTAAAAGGATATTGTATTTAGGTTGGAATTGCTTGATTAGAGTATTTTCCAACAAAAGAGCATCGAATTCTGAATGTACGATGGTGAATTCGACTCGCTTAATTTGTTGAACGAGCCGTCTAGTTTTGTTGTCTTGATTTTTTTGATTGGTAAAATAGCTGCTAATCCGGTTCTTTAAATTTTTGGCTTTTCCAATATAGATAATGGTATCTGCTTCATCGAAATATCGATACACCCCAGGGTCTTCTGGGAGTGTGGGAATTAAAAGTTTCGAATTGAAATCAGTCATCGATTCAAAAATAGGCATTTATTTTTAAATTATTTTATTGGATTATTTCTATAAAATTCAATTGAAATTAAAATGCCACTATTTATCATTTTTGTACTTATAGATGATTTACCAGACATTCAAATTTAAGGCGTACGATTAGAATTATACAAGAATAGGGGTGATTAATGTATCTAATCGATACAATAATTATTCAAAAATATGTTTAATGCAGATTTTTGAATATGTTTTAACGGGAATATTAGGAAATTGTTAATTTAAAATTAATATTTAATTAAGGAAAGTATAAATCGTTCATGTTAAAATTGTAGAATTTTAATGATGGGATTAGTTTGATTTTTATCACTTATTGTAAAATTCAAAGATATAATCTGATTTATAAGCCAAATAAAATTATTTTATCAACAAAACATAGAAAGGAGGTCCACTGAGTAAGATGCAAACACAAAACCATTGCAATTAATTATTTTAAACATTTTAAAACTCTATTATGAAAAACAAATTTTACCAAAGTCTACGAGGCTTTCTGTTGCTCGCAATTGTGATGCTAGGAAGTTTTTCGTCATTCGCCCAAGGTCGTAAAGTAACTGGTAAGGTTACTGGTACGGATTCTCAAGGCATTCCTGGGGTAAGTATCTTAGTAAAAGGTACTAATACAGGTGCTACTACTGATGGAAATGGTGCATTTAGTGTGAATGTAAATTCTGCTACTGCTGTTTTAAACATTTCTGCTGTAGGTTACAAAACACAATCTATTAATGTTGGATCTCAATCATCTATTTCTGTGGTATTGCAGGAGGATGTGAGCCAATTAAGCGAGGTCATTGTGACAGGTTACTCAGTGACTAATAAGAAGGAATCAACGGCTGCTGCTTCAATTGTTAAGGCTAAAGATTTACAGATTTCGCCTTCAGGTAACGTGGAGCAACAATTGCAAGGACGTGTGGCTGGTATTACATTGATTACCAATGGACAGCCAGGAACTAACTCAATCATTCGTGTACGTGGATTTGGAGCCTTTGGTGGTAACGAGCCTTTGTACATCGTGGATGGTATACCTGTAGGAAGTACTGATTTTCTTTCTCCAGATGATATTGAGTCTACAACAGTCTTGAAAGATGCTGCAGCGGGTTCTATCTACGGAGCTCGTGCTGCCAATGGTGTAATCGTTTATACAACTAAGCGTGGTACAAAGGGTAAAAAAGGATTAACCATCACGTATGATGGACTTTATGGGGGAACTGACCCGAACGTAGCGGGTGCTCCTAAGATGTTGACTCCACAAGAGGAAGCGGACTGGACTCATGTAGCTTTCCGTAACAATGCAACTGCTACAGGAACTGCGCCTCAGTATTCACATCCTCAATACGGTAATTCTGCTCAGGCAACTTTACCAGCCTACTTGCATGCAAATGGTTCAAATGGCGTACGTGGTTCAGTAGACATGGCGGCTATTCAGGCAGCTTATGCGGCTAGTCCGTTAACTACTTTTTTAATCCGTCCTAATTTAGCAGGAACGAATTGGTTTGATGAGATTACTCGATACGGTTCTACAATGCGTCATTCTTTGGGTATCGGTGGAGGTACAGAGAATGGTCGTTTTTACTTAGGAATTTCAGGACAAGAGCAACAAGGTATTTTGTTGGAAAATGATTTCAAACGTTATTCTGCTCGTTTTAACTCTGAATTTAATCTAGGTAAGAAAGTTCGTGTAGGTGAGAACCTGCAGTTTACTTATCGTTCCGTTCGTGGACAAGCTGGTGGTAACGGCGGATTAGGAATTGCAGCTGATGAATCTGTGATTTTATCTGCTTACCGTATGCCTACAATCATTCCTGTATTTGATGATTTTGGTTCTTATGCGAGTACTAAGGCTGCAGGATTTAACAATCCTCGTAATCCAGTTCGTCAGATTATGCGTAACAACTTAAATGATAACAACTTTAATGCAAATGCAGTTGGTAACTTTTATGCTGAGTATGAGCCAATTAAGGATTTGATCATCAGATCAAGTTTAGGAGGTCAATTCAATAGTTCAGCTTTTAAGAACTACAATTACCGATATCTTGGGGATTCAGAGCCAGAAGCATCGGATTCTTTCTCTGAGGGTTCTAATTATGTGATGAGTTGGGTATTGTCGAATACGGCGGCCTACAAGTATCAATGGAGAAAGCATGGTGTTAAAGCTTTAGCGGGTTTAGAGGCATTGAACACTGGAGCAGGTCGTAGTATCAGTGGATCGGGAATTAACCCTTTCTCTATGGATATGGATTTCTTGACTTTGAATGCTGTTCAATCTCCTGTGGTAAATTCAAATTTATTTAGTGGAGTTAATTTCTACTCATTATTCGGTAAGTTAGATTATAACTTTGATGAAAAGTATTATGTAACTGGAGTAGTACGTCGTGATGGTTCGTCTCGTTTCGGTTCTCAAAGCCGTTATGGTATTTTCCCTGCATTTTCTGCTGCTTGGCGTGTAACTTCTGAGGCATTCATGGCTGACCTTCCTTCGATCACAGATTTGAAAATCCGTGGAGGTTGGGGAGAAATGGGTAACTCGAATAACGTAGACCCAGCGAATCAGTTCTCTTTATATGCGGCTAACCGTGGTAACTCATTCTATCCAATTTCTGGACAAAGTTCAGGAGCGAATGAAGGTTATTTCCGTTCACGTATCGGTAATGATGCTGCCAAGTGGGAGACTTCAGAAACCTTGAATATTGGTTTTGATGCTACCTTGTTAAATGGTAAGTGGGAAGTAGTATTGGATGTTTGGAGAAAAGATACGCGTGATTTGTTATTTGGCGTACCTCTTCCGGCAGTTGTTGGTCCTTCAGCATCTGCTCCTGCGGTTAACGTAGCTAAGATGAGAAACCAA
>CANKVC010000168.1 GCA_947486835.1 Cytophagaceae bacterium
AACACCATCATCATATAAACACGTTTTAACTTGGCCTAAAGAGGTCACTCGAATTCGGTTACATGAACCACAGAAGGTTCTACTAAATGCAGCTATAATTCCCACATCCCCCATAAAACCAGGAACATGATAATTTTTTGACGTTTCACCGTAGGCCATCGGCACTTCTTCGATGTGAGGAAATTCAGATTTTATATGGGAAAGTATCCTTCGGTAATCCCAAAATAATTTCTCTTCGACTAATCCGGATCCATTAAATGGCATTTCCTCTATAAAACGTACTGAAACGGGATGCTTTTCTGTAAAATTGACCAAAGGTAAAATGTCAGTTTCATTCATGCCATGCATGACAACGGCATTTAATTTCACGATGAAATTAGCCTCAATCATACGCATCAAATTTCGGTATACTTGGTCAAAATCATTGCGCCTGGTAATTTTGAAAAAACGCTCAGAATCCAATGAATCCAAACTTAAATTCACATTCTTAATTCCTAAGTTTAGCAAAGAATCCAAGTGATTTTCAAGCAAAACGCCGTTGGTCGTCAGGCAAATTTCAAGATTTTCAATCTTAGCTAATTCCTGTAAAAATTCCATCAATCCAGGGCGAACAAAGGGTTCTCCACCTGTAATCCGAACTTTTCTTATCCCCAACTGATTTAACACGTGAACAATTCGGAGCATTTCCTCCCAAGACAATAATTTCTTTTCGGGCAAGTAGGCAATCCCTTCTGCAGGCATGCAATAGGTGCACCTTAAATTGCATCGATCCGTGACGGCTAAACGCAAATAACTCATCTCCCGACCATGATTGTCAAAAAGAAGCGGTAAATTAGTCTTTAAGCTTTGTGAATTATCCAATATATTTGTACTAGAAAACAAAGGTACAAAATTGACCTCAATCGAATGCCAAACTATAAAATTCTCCTCTTTGGAATTTGCCGTGATTTGCTAAATAATGAAACAATTGAGCATCAAAATGATGGTTTATTGACCTCAGGCCAATTATTGCAATCGCTCAAAAAAAGCTATCCGGCATTAGAAAATTTACCTTCCCTTAGAATTGCGGTAGATCATCATTTCCCTAAACCTGAATTTATGGTGGAAGAAAATATGGAAATTGCCTTAATTCCACCGGTTAGCGGGGGATAATCGCGGCTAATTCTCTATAGAATCACTAGATTAGTTTATATTTGCAAAAAAAATAATACGTGGAAATAAATTTCCAATTTATCGGCCTCCTGCTACTCCCTTGGATCTCAGCGCTTTTGGTTGGACTACTCGCCCAAAAAGCGAAAAAATACATTTCCAGTATTTCTATTTCGCTCTCATTCATTTTTACAGTCCTTACATGCTATTTCATTTATAGCCTCTCAGGACAAAATTTAAAAATAGGCTTCCCGTGGATAAACATGGGGCATGAAACCTATTTTGCCAGTTTTTGGATTAATTCATCAGCCAAACTTATCGCCCTGTTGGTCAGTATCGTCAGTTTATTCGTCCAAGTATTTTCCAAATCTTACATGGAGAAGGAGGCTAATTTAGGCCGTTATTACGTCTATCTACACGGCTTCGTCGGCGCCATGATTTGCCTCATTTTTGCAGACCAAATTTACCTCTTTTATGGTTCTTGGGAATTGGTCGGTGCCTTTTCTTATTTATTAATTAGCTTTTGGCATCAAAAACCTGAAGCCATTCGAGCAGCCAAAAAAGCATTTTTAATTAATCGCTTCGCCGATATTGCTTTGATTTTAGGACTTATAAGTCTTAGTGCTCATTTCCATTCGACCTATTTTTCTTCCATGGACCCCATGGCCTTTGACAATCCCCCCTTTTGGATAGGTCTGTTAGTGTTCATTGGCGCGATGGGAAAATCGGCCCAATTTCCATTCATGTCTTGGTTACCTGATGCCATGGAAGGACCTACACCCGCCTCAGCATTAATTCATGCGGCAACGATGGTAGCCGCAGGTGTATTTTTAGGTATTCGAGTATTCCCATTTTTTGGCGAATCAGTGCATATCATGATGGCCTGTGTGGGTGCTATTTCGCTTATTTCCGCCGGAATTTTGGCTATTTTCCAAAACGACATTAAAAAAATTCTCGCCTATTCTACGATATCCCAATTAGGACTTATGTGGATGGGAATGGGCTCTGACGCATCCATGTTCCACCTATGGGTACATGGAATATTTAAAGCAGGATTATTTTTATCTGCAGGGTCCATCGTTCATTTTTTGCATCATCAAAACTTAAATCACATGGGTGGTTTAAGAAAACATATGCCCATTGCCTGCATCGCCTTTTTTATTTTCAGTGCCGGCTTGATGGGAATTCCATTGACCAGCGGCTTTTATACAAAAGAAAATATCGCTGGTTTTTTATGGATGTCTGCTGAGAATAGCCCTTTTTCAACTTACTACTACCTACTTTTAGGTGCCTTAAGCTTGGGCATGATCTTAACCTCTTTCTATGCATCCCGACTTTTCTACCTGATATTCTTAGGGAATTCTAGAGAACAAAATCCTATAGAAAGCACACAAAATGATGGATTACAAATAGTCCCGATTGTCCTTTTAGCTATTTTAAGCCTTTCCGTCGTAGTGAACCTAAATCCGCTACATGTTCAGGAATCTGAATTTTTAGGCTATTTCGATTTACAATCCTTTCGTGTACCAGATGTTTGGCTGTGGATTACGGTGTCAACTTGGATCCTTGGAATCTTGTTAACCTACTTAACGAGGCATTGGATCCCTAAAACGAATGTCCAATTTTTATCATTTTTCTGGCCTTCCCTATTCAAATTAATCTTTTTCAAAAGTGAAATGGTGCGCTGGATTGAAGTCCAAGTTTATGATCGCTTTGTGAACAAGCTAGCGCGAGTACAAGTCATTATCGCACACTTAATTGCCTGGATTGATCATTGGATCGTGGATGGAATTCTGGTGGGTGGCGTCTCAAAATTAAGCCAATGGATGGGCGCAGGGTTAAGCCGTTGGCAATCCGGTAAAGTTCAAAGCTATTGGATATTGGTTTTTGTTACATTTGGGCTATTTTTACTTTTTACAATTTTACAAAGAGGATGATTGAATCGATATTATCACTGCTAATTCTAATCCCATTATTGGGCTCGATATTCATAGGATTCGGGGTGATTAAAAAATACATTCGGAGCATAGCCATTCTTTTTTCAGGAATTCAAATAAGCCTTTTGGTTTATTTATTTACGAAATTTGACAAACAAGCCACTTCATTTCAGTTTCAGGAATCAAAGGATTGGATTCATTTATCTTTAGGTAGTCTGGGTCAATTTACCGCAAAATATTCCTTGGGAGTCGATGGACTTAGCCTTCCGCTATTAGCGCTAACATCCTTGATTACATTCGTAGCCCTATGGAATTCGACAGAAATTAAAGAGAAATTTAATGCGTATTATGGTTTGGTATTATTGTTAAATGCATCGTTAATAGGCTGTTTTTTAGCGAAAGACATGTTGCTATTTTATGTTTTTTTCGAATTCATGCTATTGCCCATGTATTTTTTGATTGGAATTTGGGGTGGGCCAAACCGAAATTATGCCTCCCTGAAATTTTTTATTTATACCCTCGTAGGATCTCTATTTATCCTAATTATCATGCTGGGGATTAGCATCGCCTACATTGACCCTTATGAAACGGCCCTATTGACCGGAGCGATCCAAGAAGGACAAAGCTTTACGGTCGAAGGACTATTTGCCATTCAAAAATCATTGGCCTTGCAGGAAATCCCGATGAGACAAATCGTGCATAGTTTTGATATTCAAGCCTTGAGCGATGTAAATAATTGCATGCCAAATAGCATATTCAGCCCCAATTCGGGTTGTTTACTCAGTGGCCTAAGCGGAAGAGAATGGGGATTTTGGTTATTATTTGTTGGTTTTGCGATTAAGTTACCCCTTGTTCCTTTACATACTTGGCTTCCAGACGCACACGTAGAAGCGCCCACGCCAATTTCCGTTCTATTGGCCGGGATTTTATTGAAAATTGGGGCTTATGGTTGGCTTAGAATGGCTATCCCATTTTTTCCAAAAGAGGCCATGGGCCATGCGCAAATTTTAGCTGGATTAGGTGCGCTTTCCATTATTTATGGGGCATATAATGCCTTAGCCATGAAAGATATCAAAAAATTAGTCGCCTATTCGTCTAT
>CANKVC010000169.1 GCA_947486835.1 Cytophagaceae bacterium
GAGGAACCGATAGGGTGAAGTTGGCCCCCACTAAATCTTTTTTCCAAGACCCTAGATCAGCGCCTACATTAGCTGATATAAAAGCGTCATGTCCAAAGACAAAAATTTGACGCATCCACTGTAGGCCCACCGCGATTTGCTTTTTTACGGGAATATATTCAGAACCAAAATTTCCCATTGAATTAGTCAAGCTACCCCGAAAAACGAGGTGATTTTGGCCAATCAAAGCCTCAGCCCCAACATAAAAAGTTTCTAATCGATTGTTATCAAAAAAAACATCCTTGGATGCGTTTAAATCCGTTTCAGAATCTAGCGTCATTAATGGCGTTCCAATTCCTTTGCCTAAATAGGTCCAGCCCTCCCGATAAACACCATTATTCTGATAATTATCAAAGCCACGAATATTATTTGTATATCCAAATGTGGTTCCGCCTTGGGAAGTAGAATTAAAATATTCTAGGACTATTTTCAATAAGCCTTTTTTGCGTTTTGTGTTATAAGAAATGCCATGTAGGCCATCGGTTATATTGTTTCCATAATATAAGGATCCGTCTTCATAATAACTTTGTCTGTAAAAAAACAATTTGCCTAGTCTGCCATCGATTTCCATGCCAACATCCACCGTTCCCAAGTGATTTCCCAGTCGATTCCAGCCATCGTTGACTCCATATTTCGCAGTGTCACCTTCCGTTGCCATAGACCTAGCCAAAACAACATAGGCATAATCCCTCAAGCCAGAGGCTATCTTACCATTGCGGGCCAACTGGTTCGTTGGGTCTGGAAATTTCAAAGTTCCACCCCACTGAACTTGGTGAGTAAAGCCTCCGTAAAATTTAATGCTTGCCGTTGGCTTCCCTATGCGACCATAAAAGGACTTTTGATGCAAATAAAAATTATCTACATCACTTCGTTTATTATCAAAAAGACCGTGGACAAAATTACCCTTAAAGCCTAAATACCCTCCTAAAAAATCAGGATGCCAATATTCATTCACAACTATTTCTAGTTTAGGCATAGGTAATGCATTTCCAGAATAGACAAAAGAACCCGAACTTAAAGTCGAATCCATCAGCCCTTGAATATACTTTTTCCTTCCGGCCGACAACTCAAATATTCCCCACTTGCCTTTCAGATACGCCTCTTGGACCAATAAATCCGCTTTAGTATCCCCCAAATTTAATCTGCCTGAAGCCCCTAAACCCCAGTCCAACTTTTTTCCCTTTCGGTATTCGACATAGGTGGAGCCGCCGACATGAACATAATTCTCTTCCGTCGGAACAGCGCCAAACTGATTTGCTCGAAGCCAAAAAGGGGTATAATTACTCGATGATAGGCCTCCGCCAAAGGAGAAAATTGGCGCAGAAGCTCTTTGACCAAAAGATGAAAAACATAAAATAGAATGCATCGCAAAAACGCCCACAACCGTCAACACATTAATTATTGCTTTTTGAAACATCCTTTTTATTAAAAATCAAATATATAAAATTAATCAATGACTTAAATTAGCCACCAATTCAAATCCCAAACTATCAATGCGCAAACGAACCTCGTTCTTGTTTTTTAATCCCATCACTTCCGCAGTCTGTCCTTTCAGTGGACCTGTGTCAATCGTAATGAAGTCACCTACTTTCACCGCCGTGTCTCCTATCACGGAAACCTCCATGTGATCCGATAAAAATTGCTGGATCGCCAAAATTTCCACATCCTGCACCACCGCAGGTTTGTGCAACCAATACACAAAATTAACCACGCCAAACGTTTTTCTGACCGCGGCCCCCTGAGTAACCAAATCAATATTGACAAAGACATAGGAACGAAATAATACCTCCTCCACAATCTTTTTACGATCCGACCACTGCTTTTTACGCTTCGTTACTGGACAATAACTCTCAATCCCTACTTCTGCCAACCTCAAAGAAACCTTTTTCTCCATCCGAGATTTTGTATATACCGCGTACCAAGCCATCTATTCTTAATTTATAACCTTGCGTCTACCAAAGTTCTATCCAATACTGATTTAATGTCAAAAATAATTCCATTCTCGGCCTTCAAGCTCGCAAAAGGCAAATTTAAAAACTCCTGATGTGCCACCGTCAAAACAATCGCATCATAGGTTGAGGCCAATTCAGAAACCAAATCGATACCATGCTCTTTTTTGACTTCAGCTTTATTCGCCCAAGGATCATATACGTCCACTTCCATTCCAAAATCACGTAGCTCCCGATAAATATCAACAACACGTGAATTTCGAATATCGGGACAGTTTTCTTTAAAGGTAATGCCCAACATCAAGGTCTTCGCACCCCCTATTTTTTTGCCTTTTTGAATTAATAATTTGACCAATTTATTCGCCACAAACAGTCCCATGTTATCATTTACCCTTCGGCCCGACAATATAACCTGCGGATAATAACCCAAGCTTTCCGATTTATGAAGTAAATAATACGGGTCAACACCTATGCAATGACCACCCACTAACCCGGGTTTAAAATTTAGAAAATTCCATTTAGTTCCCGCAGCTTCTAGCACTTCAGATGTATCGATGCCCATGCGATCAAATATTAAGGCCAACTCATTCACAAAGGAAATATTAACATCTCGCTGTGCATTTTCAATCGCCTTGCTCGCTTCAGCCACTTTAATAGACGAGGCCTTATGAGTGCCCGCCACTATAATCGATCGGTATAACTGATCCACCCAATCCGCTATTTCAGGCGTAGATCCCGAAGTAACTTTTTTGATTTTCGTTAAGGTATTTACCTTGTCGCCCGGATTAATGCGCTCCGGCGAATAACCACAAAAGAAATCCTCGTTAAATTTTAATCCCGATTGCCTCTCTAACACCGGCACACAATCATCTTCCGTACAACCCGGATAAACCGTTGATTCGTAAATGACCACATCCCCCTTTTTCAACACACTTCCTATCATCTCGGAGGCCTTTAATAATGGCCCCAAATCTGGTTTTTTAAAATGGTCGATGGGGGTCGGAACAGTCACAATGAACGTATTGCAAGCCGCTAACTCGGTTAATTCAGATGAAAATTTTAACTGAGCCGAAGCTTTTAATTGGGCATCACTCACCTCTTGCGTACGGTCATATCCCCGATTCAATTCGGAAATACGCGTTGCGTCAATATCAAAACCCAGCGTAGGATATTGTTTTCCAAATTCCACTGCCAACGGAAAGCCTACGTAGCCCAAACCTATAATCGCAATGGATGGATTCATCTCTATTTTGTAAATAATTTGACGTCCGAAGCCATCATGTCTTTCACTAAGGCTGGTAGGTCATATTTCAGGGTCCAACCTAATTGCGTTTTCGCTTTTGTTGGATCACCGATCAACAATTCAACTTCCGTAGGCCGGAAATAACGCGGGTCAACGGCCACCACTTCTTTGCCTATGGCAACTTGGTAAAGCGGGTTATTGCATTTTGTTACCTTTGCAATTTCATTTACCCCTTCTCCGGTAAATTGAACCTCTATTCCTACTTCCGCAAATGCCATATTAATAAAATCACGAACCGTAGTCGTAATACCCGTCGCAATGACAAAATCCTCAGGCTTTTCTTGTTGTAAAATTAACCACATCGCCTCCACGTAATCTTTGGCATGACCCCAATCGCGCTTCGCGTCTAAATTACCTAAGTAAATTTTATCTTGTTGGCCCAACGCAATCTGAGAAACACCTCGCGTAATTTTACGTGTCACAAAAGTCTCCCCGCGCAATGGCGACTCATGATTAAATAATATTCCATTCACCGCAAACATATCATAGGCCTCGCGGTAATTAACCGTGATCCAATAGCCATACATTTTGGCTACCGCATAAGGAGAACGAGGATAAAAAGGCGTTTTTTCTGATTGGGGAACTTCTTGAACTAAACCATATAATTCAGACGTAGACGCCTGATAAATCTTTGTTTTTTTCGTTAGGCCCAACAAACGAACGGCCTCTAAAATACGAAGCGTTCCTATTCCATCTACCTGAGCCGTGTATTCCGGCTCATCAAAAGAAACTTTAACATGTGACATCGCGCCCAAATTATAAATCTCATCGGGTTGCACATCTTGAATAATGCGAATGATATTCGTAGAATCACTTAAGTCGCCATA
>CANKVC010000170.1 GCA_947486835.1 Cytophagaceae bacterium
CCAATTCAGCCGCATTAATTCCGGGGTGTTCTTCGGGGCGGTTCATTAATCTAAGCCAGAAAAACAACCAAATAAAACCTAATAAACCCGTGATGATAAAGGCTGCTTGCCAACCAAAGTTGAGTGCAATGATAGGGACAAGCAAAGGGGCAACGATCGCGCCAATGTTCGAGCCGGAATTAAAAATACCAGTCGCCAAAGCCCTTTCCTTACGAGGAAACCACTCGGAAATGGTTTTGATGGCAGAAGGGAAATTGCCTGATTCTCCGAGCCCTAAAGCTAACCTGGCTACTCCAAATCCTATAGGTGTGCGAGCTAACGCATGTGCCATCGCTGCCAAAGACCACACGATTATGGAAAGTATGAATCCTTTTTTCGTTCCTAAAAAATCAATCAATTTTCCGACCAAAAGCAATCCAATGGCATATGATAATTGAAAAGCCGTCACGATGTATCCGTATTCTATTTCTGACCAACCAATTTCAGTTTGTAGTTGGGGTGCTAAAATCGCAAATACCTGTCGGTCAATGTAATTGATGGTCGTGGCAAAAAATAATAGCGCACATATCCACCAACGAATCATCGTAGGCTTTTGATCAAACGATGGTTGGCTATTTATCATTTATTTTCATTTTCCAATCGTGTTTTATAACCATTCCAAACCATCATGGTATTTTTAATTAGCTGGGGTTTATTCCCTTTAATGTTGTAACACTGTACGCCAATGGGCTTTTTATATTTGATTGTTTTGACCATGTATTTCAACAGGTCATATGTGTCAAAGCTGCCTGTGCCCAGGGGTAAAATATAATCGTCAAATATGGCTTTTTTCTGAGAAATAATATCGCTAGCGCCAGAAATGGTTATCATTTTTAAGTAAGGGTTTATTTCCTTCAAATGATTTTTCAAATCAGCGCGTTCAGCCAAACTAGTTGTTGCCAGCCAATGACATAGGTTAAATGATAATCCCACATTTTTACGATTTACCTTTTGGGCCAATTGTAAGGCATGGTCTGTGCGCTCCACATAAAAACTAAAATGTGGATAAATGGCTACCTGCAATCCAGACTTTTTTGACCACATGGAAATGAGCTGCAAATGCTTTATGGCCTCCGAATCACCCTCTGGAGAATTTGGTTTAAAACGTTTGGTATCCGCCAGAATATAAGGAGCAACGATGGTATTTGTACCTTTCAGTTTATTGATTGCACTTTCCAATCGGTTGTCAATGGGCTCACCCAATTGGATTTTTACATAAAAATAGGACCCCTTGAATTGGAACTGGTCAAGAGCTGATTTCATGCCATCAAAGCTTTCAATTTGATTGATTTCAATCCCATCAAAACCCGCATTTTTGACTAGTTCAACTTGCTTGTCAAAAGTATTATACGTGCTATCGCCTCTGATAATATTGTGCAAGGCAAAAAACTCATTTTTTACTTTTTGCGCCAAAACGCTATTGGAACAAATCAAAATCAATAAAATAAAGGTACGCATGGTTTATTGTGATTTATAATTTTGAATTTTTACAAGGATCTATCATTTAAAATCATAAATTTTTTATGTCTATTTCGACCTTCGATGAAATCCCTACAACCATTTATTTCTCAAAATAGGTGCTGCTAAAAGCGCATTTGCCGCATTATTTCCATCAAAAAGCTCTTTTTCTGGCTGCCATTTTAGTTTTTCTCCGATTTGGCAAGCGATTAAACCGATTTGGGAAATCGTAATGCCCCGATGACCGACTTCAATGGGTATAAGTGTTTGTTGATTCGTGCGAACTCCTTGAATAAAATCATTTTTATCCCACAAAACACCTGTCAAATCCATTTCGCCTGATTTAGGTTTAAGATCCAATAAGGCAGGATTACTGCTCGTTGCCTTACCCGGATAGCCATCTATTTTCACCCATTCCTTTGAACCGAAATACGTAATCGAAGGCGTGCTGGTGGGCGATTGTTCGCAAGTCATTTCAACCCCATTGGCATATTTATACCAAACTTTAAAGTTGATCATCGTATTCCAAAGACTTTTTGGGAAAACACCGCTGCCCTGCACCTCTACCGGTCCTGAATTTTCACTATTGTTGGCCCACTGCGCCATGTCAAAATAATGCGCACCCCAATTGGAAATCATACCTTGCGCATAGGTATCAATTCGCATCCAATTTGGCCGTTTATTGATTTGATTTAGGTCATGCACCCGCATTTGCGTATAAGGCACAAAAGGTGCGGGACCCAACCACATATCGTAATTTAATCCATTAGGAACGGGCATATCTGCTTGCGTTGCCACTGGTGTAGGGTCAGATGGAAATGTAATATCGATGCGCTTCAAATCTCCTAAATATCCGTTTCGAACTAATTCTACGGCAAAATTTTGTTTACGAACAGATCTAAATTCACTATCAGTCCGAGCAATAACACCGTATTTTTTGACTGCATCGGCTAATTGTCTTCCTTGTTGGACACTCAAACTCAATGGTTTTTCGATCGCAAAATGTTTTTTAGCTTTTGCCGCCATTAATCCCATGGGAATATGCCAATGGTCAGGAGTAGAAATCATCAAGGCATCAATTTTTTTATCGTTGATGACATCCCGATAATCACCTACCGTTTGGCAACCCTTGTAAGCATTTACGCCATTTTTTTTGGTGTAAAATTCATTAACAAATTTTTGAGCCTTAGTTTGTCGCCAGATGTCCACATCACAAACAGTCGTCACTTGGACGCCCTCTACTGCTAACATTTGAGGTAAATTAGAGGCAAAAACTTGTCGGCCAGTGCCAATAAAACCAACAGTAATTCGGTTAGATGGCGCATTTTTACCAAAAACGGATGAAGGAACAATCGATGGAATACCTAGGCTAGCAGTGGTCAATGCTGTATTTTTTAAAAAATCTCGACGCTTCATAGTTCTTTTATTTTAATATTTTTAAACGCTACATGATGCCCATGATCTTGCAATAAAATATGCCCTTCTGAAAGGGTAGCGAAATTGGGATAGTCTTTAAATTTACTATCTAAAACCCCATTTTTGAAAACATCTGTTGATCTGTCAATCGCCAACACGCGTTTGTTGTCAAGCCAATGTTCAATGTAACTATCTTTAATTAGGATTCGAGAAGTATGCCAGATATCTATTTTGGTATCGGGTTTATCTGCGGCAATGACATCATAAATGGATGCTGTTTTAAGATCCTGAGGCAAATGCTTGTTATTGTAAATGTATTCGGCATCGTCAATTAATTGATATTCATATCCAGGCTGTGATCCTTGGGTTTTGGGCAAACGTTCTTCGATAAAATATTTGACACCAGAATTACCCCCTTGGCCTATTTTCCAATCAAAAACCAATTCGAAATTTCGGTACTTTTTAAGCGTCACGATGTCGCCCGCATCGCTTGATTCTACGCCGGCTAGTAATTCACCTCGAAGTTCTCCATCCTTTACCACCCAACCATGTTTAGGGAAATCTTTGCGGTAGGCTCCGCGCCAACCTTTTGTCGTTTTGCCATCAAAGAGTAAAACCCATTTTCCTTTTTGATTAGGTTTTGCTAAAGCATTGGGCAGCAGGCAACTAATGAAATATAGAGCTAAACTGATTTTCTTAAAATATGTAAACATTGAATTTTATCTTTTAATGATTTTTAATTGAAATGTAAATTATAGTTTTAAACTGAAAATACAGCAAAAAAAATATGAGATAATTTTATCCTTTTGTTTCATAGAAATTTGCTAAAACTTTAGATTTATTTGCATTTATACTAATTACACAAGCAAATGAATAGGTCTAAATTGTTGAAAGTTGTAGAAAATAACACCGCATCTTTCGACATAAGAAATTATTTCTTATTCAATTGATCATTCATTTCTATACTTAGACTTCCCCCCATCTTTACTTTCCATCACTTTTGCACCAAAATTCCTACCAATCGTAATGGTCTTATCATCTGCATCTAAATTAATGACACCCGTATTACCTTTAAAAAAATTGCCCTCTACTAATACATCTTCCCCATTTTTTTCAAACTGTATGGCTGCCGCG
>CANKVC010000171.1 GCA_947486835.1 Cytophagaceae bacterium
AGGATAAAAACGAAAAAGGGAGAAGCTGTATTACAAAAAACAGATATTTTCAAAAGAATGATGTGGTTTGGAATTGTAGGGGAAGAGGCTATTTGGATTCCTGTTTCCTGTGATCGCGTTCAAGAAATTATCGATTTAAATAAAAAGGGGGTCATTCCAGAGTCATTCGAAGATCTTAATCCTGATGCACCAGTCATTGAAAAATTGAGCTTATCCCAATTAAACTCTGATTTAGATCGGATGGATAAAAAATACGGGGGTTCTAAAAATAAAGGAGGATTTAAAAAAGGTCCGAATGAAAACCGGTTTAGGGATAATGATCCGAATAGGCCAAGGCCAAATTTCCAACAAAGACCTAAGCCAAATAATCCGAACCAAAAAGGTCCCGATGCCATTAGCGCCGGCGAAGGTACTCCAGTTTCCAATGGGCCCATGGGCGATAGTCAATCCCCGGAAAACAATGCTACTCCAAAGCCCTTTAAGAAAAAGTTTAAAAAGAAGTTTAAACCAAGACCTCCAGGAAATGCGCCTGAAACTCCTCAAGTTTAGATGGAGCTACACTCCATTCCCTTTAAGGTTTCAATTAATCATAGGCTTATTAATTGGATTTTTGTGTCTGGGTTGTAGTGAAAACGAGCTTGTCAATGAAAGACAATCGATGGGCGAAATAGGTTGGATACAAAAAAACAAATTCGAAATCCCCTTTGAAATTACCGATACTTCTCACCTATATGATATGCAGGTGGCTATCCGACAAACGAATACGTATTCTTTCTATAATTTATATTTCATTTCTGAAATTTTAAGTGATGCGGGAACCAGCTTGAAAAAAGCTGAAGCAGAAGCCATTTTCTATGATGCAAAATCTGGGAAGCCTAAAGGCTCAGGAATAGGTGATATGTATAGTCATTCATATACCATTTTCAAAAATATAAAATTTCCTAAATCAGGTGCGTACCGAATTCGTTTACAGCAAAATATGAGAATGGATACCTTAGAAGGGATTGTTTCAGTGGGTGCCTCGCTGGTAAAAAAGAAATAAAGGATGGCAAAATTAGATGAAATAGATAAACAAATACTTGCTTTTTTGCATGAGGATGCATTTTTGTCCAATAAAGAAATGGCGAGTCGATTAGGCATGAGTGCCACACCCATCCATGAGCGGATCAAGCGAATGGAAAAAGATGGGGTCATTACTGGGTACAAGGCTATTATTAATCACAATAAATTAGGCAAATCCTTGACTGTATTCTGCGATATTTCGTTAAAAGAACATGCGGCGGAATATTTAAATCAATTTGAAAAAGATGTGATGGAGCTGCTAGAAGTGCAAGAGTGCTATTGCGTTTCAGGACAAAGCGATTTTTTGTTAAAAATAGTCGTGGCCGACATGGATGAATACCGTCATTTTATCTTGCATAAATTGGCCAGTTTGAAAAACATTGGAAATGCCCAAAGCCACTTTGTTATGAATCAAACACAAAATGAACATATTTTACCCTGGTTAACAAATTAAAATAAAATTTGCCTACAACTGAGGACACAAGAATGTTTGAATTTCCTTATCTTAGGAAATTAATAACCCTTTGACTACGCATACATGAATAAGTTTACGAAAACAATCATCAGCTTTATAGCGATTATTTTAATTTTGGGATTAGCTTTTTATCCAAAAATTAAAAAAACTTTTTCCGCTTCAGAATCAAAAGATAACATGAAGGGTAAAGAAAAAGAGAAAGGTGGGCTGGGAGGAAAAGGTGGTAAAACAGCTGTCATCGTAACCGTGGTTAAGTCAACTAAGTTAGATGATGTATTAAGTTCCACAGGAAGTATATTGCCTAATGAAGAAGTCGAAATTCGCTCTGAAATAGCCGGAAGAATTATTTTACTCAACATCAAAGAAGGAGATAATATCCAAAAGGGTACTGTATTATTGCGAATAAACGATGATGAATTGCAGGCTAGATTAAAAAAATTAGGATTCAATAAAAAGCTTGCAGAAGACAACGAAGGAAGACAAAAAGTGCTTTTACAGAAAGAAGCTATCTCGCAAAGAGAATATGATATTGCTGTGAATTCAGTAAATACCATCTCTGCCGACATTGAAGATTTAAGATCGCAAATATTAAAAACTACGTTAAAGGCTCCATTTGCGGGGAAAGTTGGCTTTAGGTACGTGAGTATGGGAAGTTATATTTCTCCGGCCACTAAGATTGCCACGTTAACTAATACAAATCCTGCTAAAATAGAATTCTCCATTCCAGCAAAATATGCAACGGCGATACGTCAAGGAAGTATGATCGAATTTACAACGGAAAATGAGCAAAAGACTTTTACAGGAAAAGTATATGCGATAGATCCTAAAATTGACCCACTAACACGTACTTTACAAATTAGAGCATTATCGGCAAATCCAGGTAACTTGTTGGTTCCTGGAGCCTACGCTAAGGTTAATTTGATTTTAAAAAGTAAAGGGTCTGCCATACTAATCCCTACCGAATCTGTTATACCAGAGGCCAAAGGCAGTAAAGTTTTTCTTGTAAAAAATGGAAAATCAGTTCCTCAGAAAGTTGAGCTAGGGGCTCGTGGTGAGCGTACCGTAGAGATCTTATCTGGCCTTTCCATTGGCGATACCTTAATCACAAATGGAATTATTCAGGTTAAACCTGATGGTGATGTTGAAATAAAAGAAGTGGTTCAATAATCTCAAATGCCAAGTATCTATTTGACAAAATCTTTATGGTCCTATAAATTCCGCAAATTAACTTATTTAATTCGTGCGATAGGAGCTTATGGATCTTTGAATTTGACAATTTATTTAAAGCGACTTTTAAATCCAAATAAGACGTTTATTGGTATTTTACTGGCAGAACATTTGGGAGACATAGTAGCTTCCGAACCCATTATAGATGCGCTACATAAGAAATTTCAAGATGCAGAAATTTATTGGATCGTAAAGCCAGTCTTTGCTCCCGTTTTAATTAAGCATCCTGGGCTTTCCAAAGTCATTCTTGAGACCAACCTGCTTTTTAGTATTTTAATCGCTAGAAAAAATGCCTTTACCCAGTTCTATAATTTGCATTTAAATGAATTGAGGAAGGATCCTTTTTTTGGAACAAAATTAGAGAACCCATATGCTGAGGAGATTAATTTAACAATTCATAATTATTATCAATCGAGTAATCTGTTGGGCAATTTCTCAAGATTATGTCACTTGAATTTAGATCAGACCGCGCCTTCTCTTTATATAGGACAGTCAAATATCAATCTACCTTTTGAGGGAGATTATTGGATTTTACATCGCAAGTCGACGGACATCAACAGAGAATGGCAGGATGAACATTGGATTCAATTACTAGATTTGTTAACCATAGAATATGGAATTAATGTGGTTGAAATTGGCACCCACGAACCCTTAGATTATTCAAGCAAAAGCTTTTTGAATTTAGTGGGGAAAACAAGTATTGAAGAGACCTGTACCTTGATAAAATCGGCTCGGTTTTTTTTAGGAATCGATTCTGGGCCAACGCATATTGCGAATGCTTTTAAAATTCCAGCATTAATTTTATGCGGACATTTTGCCAATTTTAAGAAATATATGTCTTATTCAGGGGCATATCAGGAAAAAGGCGGCATAGCCAATATTTATTTTAATACGAGTGGAAGTACGCGTGAACTCCCATTTTTGGAAGTTTGGGAAGAGTTACAAAAAACAATTTTAACCAGTAAATCATTAGCCTTAAAGGCAGTATAAACCTATAAACCGATGGCATCATTATCAGAAATCAGTATTAAACGCCCAGTCTTGGCCATTGTCATGTCCATTACAATTATTGTATTTGGGCTCATTGGCTATAATTATTTAGGTGTTAGAGAATATCCATCCGTGGACCCTCCGGTTGTAAACGTCCAAACAAGTTATACCGGGGCCAATGCCGACATTATTGAATCTCAAATTACGGAACCGTTAGAAGAGTCCATTAATGGAATTGC
>CANKVC010000172.1 GCA_947486835.1 Cytophagaceae bacterium
GTTGTTGAGCTTCCCGCTTCAATGGCATCTGAACATCCGTCTCCATCTGAATCTAAATCAACTGTGTTAGGAAAAATATCGTTATCAATATTCGTTGAACAGGTTTTTTCATAGAAAAATGCTTCCTCCGCACTGCCAGAACCTGAAGCTGAAATACCAAAAACCCTGTATTTAGAATAGGCAGTCATGTTACTTGCCATATTAAATAGGTTTGAATTGGCCCTTGCTTTAATAGGAGTTACATTAGACACACTTTGAACACCTCCAATATCTACCCAAATAGACCCATTCCAACCTTGCATTTTATAGGTACCACCAATAACTAAAGCAGATTGACCAGGATAATTTCCCAATTCAATCATTGTTAATATTTTAGCAGCAGGCAAATCAAATTGTAATATTGTCTGATTTGTAAATGTTGCATTAGTTGATGCAACATACGCTTCTACCCCATCCACTAAAGAATTTAAACTAGTTGCACCATTCGCATAGTTCCAAGTAGCCGGAGATGAAACAGTTATATCGGTTTTAGGAGAAATGTACGGCATCGTACAATTATTTTCAACCTCATCTAAAATACCATCATTGTCATCATCTATATCAACGGAGTTAATTATTCCGTCTCCGTCAAAATCATCGGATGGATTTATGCCGCCAACTGTCTGCGAAAATGCAAACACAGAAACCAGTTGAAAAAGAATAATTATAACAAAGCGAATCGGTAAACGTAATTTCATATATCAGTCTGCCGAAATAGAAATTTAAGAGTTCGGCAATCAAATGAAATGAAATTGGCCAAGGGGGTTTGTCAAAAAAAGTGCTCAAAACAAAATTTTGACAGAATAATTAGGGGCTTATAACGCTTTAAAATACTCTTTAGGGGTAGACCCGCGGTATTTTTTAAAAGCCGAATAGAAACTTTGGCGTGTACCAAAACCAGCTGATTCTGCGATTACTTCAAAAGATAATTTACTCAGAGTTTCTTGGTTGATCAGATGATTTTCCAAATATTCAATTCGATAATTATTCAAATATTCACGAAAGCTGAGATTGAATTTTAATTTAATAGCTAGGCTAATTTTACGGTGGGGAATACCTGTCAGCGATCCTAAGAGTTCTACAGAAAGTTGGGTATTTAAAAATACTTCTGTTTCAATAAAGTAATTATCTATTTTGTTGGCGATATTCATTAGATAATCAATTTCTTCTTTCTCCTTTATTAAATCATTTTCTGAGAAATATTTTTCATTGATCTCCCCTAACAAATACCCACGTAAAATAGCCGTATCAAGGAATTTGGGATTTAATGAAATATACGCTACCTGAAAGAGAAATTCAGCAATCAAAAAATAATCCGGGTTTCCTAATTGGACAATCGCCCCATCCTTCAAAACAAAGTTTTGAACCATATAGATAAAGGTAAAAAGTCGAAAAGCAAAAAGTCCCCTTATCCAAAAATCAAAACTGCGATGCAAGCAAATAGCCCCTCCTCCATTTACAGTTTTAAATTTAATATAGTCCCACATCATGATCCCTAAAAACAGCCCATACAAACCAATTTTTACATAGGTATGTATCATTGGGTGAAACCATAAAAAATCTGGGCTGTAGAAAAAATAATCCTTGGCTTCAAGCATCCGTTTGATTTCCTCAACTTTTACCGCCTCGGAACTCAAATAAAACTTAAGGTTTTCGAGTATTTGAAAAAAAAATGGAGCCGTCAAAAATAAGTGGTACTTCCTGAAACTTGTATTTGGGTGCAAAACATACCAAACAAACAAATAGCTAAATACAGGCAAAAGGTAAAAAACAGGGGCAACAGTTCTGTAAAAATGCGGATACTGGATGATATTTTCTGGCCGAATGAAATAAGAGGCGATAATCATATAGCCAATACATAGAAAGCTTAAAGCGATGATCTTATTTACGATCGTTCCATCTTTGCGGAATAAAAAGTTCAATCCGTATAAAATACATAGCGAACTAGTTATGGTAAAAATGTAAATGGATAAATACATGCTTTTAGAACTTTCATGTAAGTTGGCGCATAGTTTTTTATAAAAACTTGTGATTTTACAACTTTTTCAAAAAAAAATTATTTTAAACTTTGAGAATTCAAGCAAATGAATAAAAATCAATTCTTAGTAATAAATATTTAAATTAGACGCGAATTACATGAATATGAAACACATTATTTACTTTTTTTTGTTGTTCCCTTTCATTGCAAATGCGCAATTTAAAATCACTGTTTCTCGCTCAAAAGAGCCCATATATTTCCGAGGAACGCTCTTTGACGAAAAGAATTTTTTGGCCAAAGACACCGTCCGCGGCACCCTTTTAAGCTCAAAAACACCCATTAAGGGCGGGATTTATTACCTGCAATTTGCCCCGAATAAGGAACGCATCTATTTCAATATCGAGAACAACGATTCTTTTTCGTTGACGTTCTCAGGTCCTTCCTTTTTAGCTTCTGCACATTCATCCGACCCTAAAAACGAAGTATTTCTAAAATACCAAAGACTAGAAAAAACCTTCTCCGTCATCGACTCCCTTTTCCTAGTAGAAACAGCCCGTGGCCGTAAATTCAAATTTGCCGAAAAAGCCGCCTTCTTTAAGTCAAAAACAGAAGCGCTAGTGGCCTTTCGAAAAAAAGCGCTAGTTTCACTGCCACCATCTTCTACGTTAGCGCTCTATTTCAAATCGCTCAATATGCTCGACGAATCTGTTCCCAGCCGCACAGATTATGCCGCGCGTTCCCGCTTTTTTTCACGCATCCCTTTCAGCGATGGCAAACTATTGTTCACCCCTGTTTTCAGATCTTTGCTCGTCGAATACCTTTCCTATTTTCCACTGCAAGCTGATTCCATCCGAGTGGGAGTAGAAAAAGCAATGTCCAAAATCGACTGCGCAGCGAAATCTTATCCATTTGTTTTTGACTATTTTGGCTCCGTCATGAAGAACCGGAACATCATAGGCAACACCGAAGGTTACGCCTGGTTCGTCACAAAATATGGGATAAATAATGGATGTGGCATATTTACGGCCGCTCAGAAAAAGACCTTTAAAGAAGAAGCTGAAAAACTAGGGGCTTTAAAAACGAATTTGCAGGCAGAAAATATCGTGCTAAAAGACACCTCCGGCGCATCCCAAAACTTACATGCCTTTGCCTCAGAAAATGATTATACTTTGCTCATGTTCTATGCGCCTACCTGCGATCATTGCCAAAAAGAAGTCCCTGAAATTGATTCCACGGCTTCTGTAATCGAACGAATTATGCAGGTTAAAATCGGCCGATTCGCCGTTTGCAATGAACCTGGTGTCCCCAAACGTACTTGGACTGATTTTATCTCGCGCTATAAGGTGACCAATAATGCCATTCATGTGGATCTCCCGGCCAACTCACCGATTAGGAGTACCTATGATGCTTTTTCAAACCCAACCTTCTACTTAATCAATAGAAAAGCGGAAGTAGTCATCAAAAAAATAAGCGCATTGACGTTAAGAAAATACTTTGCCAGTTTACAGAAAAACCAAAAGCCCTAAATACTTGATTTGACGGATTTCAATATGATTTTATAAAACCTTTTTTGACTCCTCAATCAAAAGATCCAAGTCCGCTTTCATCGCATCGGTCAATTCCCCCACATCGCGGCGCGTATATAGGTCGATGTCAAATCCCGTTTTTTGTAACACATATTTAGCGGCCGTAGGATAAGATGTGTGCATCACATCCATGTTGTCTGCAAAAAATGCTTGGACTTTAGCGACCTGCGCCGATTTCCCCGGATCGTTGAAATGCGTGCAAAGCCACACAATTAATTCCGGAAATAAATTTCCTTGTATGCATGAAAGTCCTTTGGCTCCTGCTTGCAAGGATAAAAGCGCGTGGCCCATATAGGCATCATATAAACCAAAATTATAGCTCACTCCTGCCTTCACTCGAGCCCTCACTTGTTCGATGTCTA
>CANKVC010000173.1 GCA_947486835.1 Cytophagaceae bacterium
CAAGCCGTTCCGCCTCCGCCGTATTTCCACCATTCCCCTTTCCATGTTTTGGCTGCAACCTCCATTTCAGGATGTTCAAAACCTTTCGCCGGATTTCCAGGTACTGTATAGAATCGCCAAATTTTCTTTCCTGTCATCGCATCATAAGCAGTTACATAGCCTCTAACCCCATATTCAGCTCCACTATTTCCGATCAACACTTTTCCATCCATCACCCTAGGCGCACCGGTTATGGTATAAGAACGATCATGCGATACAGATAAAACTTCCCACTTCTTTTTTCCCGTCGATGCATTAATTGAAACTAAGCGTCCATCCAAAGTCCCCACAAAAATATTTCCTTTATACATGGCTACTCCGCGATTTACGACATCGCAACAAGCTTTTTCGCCAAATTCCTTAGGCACCTGAGGATCATAAGTCCATAACAATTTTCCTTTTCTTGTATCGATGGCATACACCACACTCCATGGTCCACTCAAAAACATGATTCCATCCACAACCAAAGGCGTAGCTTCTATCCCACGCTTCGTTCCTAAGTTCAAACTCCACGCTAGGCCTAATTGGCTCACGTTTTCCTTGGTAATTTGGCCCAATGGGCTGTAACGTTCCTCCCCGTAATTTCGACCATAGGTAAGCCAATCACCTGAATTATCTTCAATCGTAGAAATTTGTTTATCCTGAACAGCACCTACCACTTTGGCAATATGCAAGGGACTTCCTGGTTTAGATTTTTCAACAAAAGCGATGCTTAATAGAACTAGGATAATGGCAGAAAAATAGAGTATAGCTTTTTTCATTTCGTTAATTTTTATAGAGTTTTATATTTTTTAGAAAATTCAAGGAGCCAATACTTAAACCTAATATGGCTAGTTTTTAAAGACAAATTTCATTTTACCTTTATAAACTATTTTAAATATCGGTATCTAATTAATACTAAAATAATAGTTATCCTTGGAAAATAAAAAATTCATCCATTAAAAATTGATTAAATCACTCGTTTGAATTCAATTTTAGATCGCAAATAAGAGATTCTTGAATTTTAAGGGAGTATTAGGCAGCCGAATAGTCCAGGAAAGAAAATTCTCCTTAAAAATGAATTTTTAATCCACTTTTTCAATCTCAACACTAAATGGCAATATCATTTTACCCTTCGTCAAATAGTAAGGAATCAATTCGCCGGTTATTTCTGGAAGAGAAATATTTTTCATCACAATCACATCCGTAATCTGATCATTCTTCATTTGATTGATGATCGTATTGGTTTCCAAATACATGTCTCCATTGGCAGCGATCGGTTTGATGAATTTAAACCTAAAGTCGTAGCGTCCTTTCAAGATATTGACGTTCCATTTTCCAAATATGGCTTCTTGATCCCATAATCCACGGGAACCATCCGCATCATTTCGATTCAAAGTCAAAGGGTTTTCCTTTTTCGAGCCAACGATAATTTTGGGTGGGATCATGAGATTTTTTGATCGAATTAATTCTTGGTAAATACGATCTAATTCTGTTTTCAACTTCCCTGCGATTTCTTTATTTTCCTTAACTACATTATGTATTTCTTCCGGATCATTTTTCAAATTATACAATTCGAAATCTTCGATGGAAGCGTTATAATTGGTTTGTCCGACTAATTTGTACCCCGACTTCTGAATGGCCATGCTGTTGTAAAGTTCAGGATACTTTCTCGTCCAATAACTAAACATGGCTCGATCCGACCAATCAACCTTTTTGCCTTTCATCAAGGGAACAAGGCTTTTTCCGTCGATCTTACGATCCTTGGGTAAACCTACATGACACAATTCCGAGAGCGTAGGCAGCACGTCAAAGTGGGCCGACATCGTTTCAATCACTTTACTTTCCTTCGTCAAGGCCGGATATTTCAAGAAGAAAGGAACACGGGTCCCGCCATGATAAACCGACCCTTTTTTATCTCGCATGCCCGCCGTAAAACGTAATTGCTGTGGGCCATTGTCCGTCATAAAAATCACAATGGTATTTTCTTCAATTCCCAAATCCTTGATTTTCTGAAGCAATTTCCCGATGTTATCGTCTATGTTGCTGACCATGGCATATACCTTTCGAGCATCTTCTTTATCTTGTTCGCTCATTTTAAGGTGCATTGGATTTTTTCTTTCAAATTCAATGGACGGGTCTGTGTTTTTGTACATCTGATAATAAGAATCAGGTACTTGCAAAGGCGTATGAGGCGCATTAAATGAGAGGTAACAGAAGAATGGATTGCTTTTATTTTTTTCAATAAACTGGATGGCATTCGCTGCGAAAATATCGGAACAATACCCCTTAAAAGACTCCTTTTGGCCATTTTTCCATAGGACCGGATTGAAATAACTACTATCTTTTTGAAAATAAGTCGTTACATCACCTACTTGGCCCATCCCTCCTGAAAGGTGCATTAAACTTTCATCAAATCCCTGGTCCATGGGCCGACTAGGAAAATTATCCCCCAAATGCCATTTACCAAACAACCCGGTAGTATATCCTGCCTGCTTCAATATTTCCGCAATTGTTATTTCATTCGGAGCCATAATGGCTCCCCCATTATAGGTATCTCGTATACCAGTTCGCAAAGAGTAGCGACCAGTCATTAAACTTGACCGAGTAGGAGCACAAACGGGTGAAACATGGAAATCGTTAAATCGTAAACTCTGTTTGGCAAAGCGGTCAATGACCGGCGTCTTGATGATTGAATTCCCATTAATTCCCAAATCACCATATCCCTGGTCATCGGTAATAATTAAAATAACGTTAGGGTGTATATTTTTTTGGGCTATGCTCGCAAAGGAAACTCCGCAGGCAAGTATAATCAAAAGGAATTTGTAAGTATTCATTAGCATGGTTTAGATCGTCAATAAAAAGGATTTTTCGCAATGAGTTAATCGAATATAGCAATTAATTCATTTTAAATAAAACAATTGCCTTAAATGAAAAACAAAATTAGGACTGTATAATCACCTGATTTATACCCAACTATATCATGTAAATGCGTGAAAAATGCGATTAAAATTTATGGGTAGATGAATCGGTATACACCTCTAGTGAACTCATTCACTATTTCAAAAAGGGTCCCTTTTTGTTCCAGCCAACTTCCACATTTGAAATCCACCACGTTTTCCCTTGATCTTTATTGCCTTGAAAAAACAAATAGCTTTTACTTCCCAAATCGAGTATATCTGGATGGCCTGACTCACTATAATTCCACTCGCCAGGTTTGCCGTTTTCCAAAAACGGTTTTTTGAAAAGCCGTTGCCACGAATAGCCATCTTGACTGGTCGCTACCCCTATTTGTTGCGGGGAATTATCATACGATCCTGCATAAAACATATACAAAATACCATTTCGCTTGATGATAGAAGCCGCCTCAATGCACTCGCCCTCCCATTTTTCTTCAGGTTTTAGCATTGGGGCCAATTTGGAATGATGCGTCCATTCCGCTCGGTTGAAATTTGTATTTGTAGGTGCTGTCGCCACTCCGAGCATTTGAATTTTAAAATTGGGATCCCTCGTGGCATAATACATATAATATTTGCCTTTGAAAAGAAATACTTCGGCATCGATGGCCCTCCCACAATTCCATTCACCATCGGGACGAAAGATTGGATTAGTCGCGTTTCTGACAAAATTGTTTATTCCATCATCGGATACGGCGTGGCAAATGGCATCTTTTTTTCCATTACCATAAGTCTGATAAAAAATGTGGACTTTGCCTTTGATCACTAAAGCACAAGGAGCACTAATTCCATTTTTTTCATAAGGCTCTTGGATCCTTAAAAAACCCACATTCTTCCAATGAATCAAATCAAAACTTTCTGTGATTTCAATTTCCCTAGATTGACTCCCCTTCACGGGCAAAACGGAAGAGTACATTAAATACCTTCCTTTAAATTGGATTACATACGGGTTTTTTGAAAATGGCTTACCCGTTCTACTGGAATC
>CANKVC010000174.1 GCA_947486835.1 Cytophagaceae bacterium
GTGAAGGATGTGCAGGCATAATATCCTTGAATGGCAGCTGCTCTAGAATCCGGTTGGGCAAATCCCGACAATTCAGTTTGCATCGCTACAGCCGGTATATTGATCATTTTTGGATCTTCGCGAATCTGAATTTTATCGACCGGATATAAATCAAAATATTTCTTAGGCGCGGTCCAAGGTAAATGTGGCTTATGGAATCCCGCAGCTAAAAAGAAGGGTTGGTCTTTCTTGGCGGCCAACAAATCTTTGATGGTTTTCGTATTTAATCCATCCCTAGTTTTGCTCCCATCAGTGGTCAACACATACGCTTTTGGCCTTCCATCTCCTCCTCCATAACGGGTGTCAATCGCCGCTTTTTCTTCAGCATCTATACTCGCTTCATCGGTGTAGAAATTCCAGGATAAACCGTCGCTCATTTTAGCATTGTGAAAAACCTTTCCTGCCCCAGCCGTAAAATATCCTTGATTCTTAAAATATTGGGGCAATAAAACCGCATCGGGTAAAGCCTTTCTTGCAGGTACGTTTAGGACGTACACGCCCGTATTTTCAGGTCTTTTTCCACTCAAAAAAGAAACTCGACTAGGATTACAAAGAGGATATTGACAATAGGCTCGATCAAACATGACACCCATCGCAGCCAATCGATCTATGTTCGGTGTTTTGACTTGTTTATTTCCGTAGCAACCTAAACTGGTGTTCAGGTCATCGACCACGATCAATAAAACATTGGTCTTTTTAGCCTTGATTTGGGCTGATGAAAGAAAGGGCATTACAAATAAGAGTACCGCAAAAAAGTAAGTAGTTGATTTCATTTTATATTTTTTAATTCCACTGAATCGCATAATATTGGCAAGGTTTATTTCCTACGTTGGTGATGTTATGTAATACCTTGGACCCCAAACGAATGACATCTCCCGGCTTGGCTAATTCTTTTTTATCCCCAATTCTTTCCTCCGCATTGCCGTCAATCATCAAGATGATTTCTTCATTCACATGCGTGTGCGGATCGTGACTTTGTTGGCCCACATTCAGCGTCGTCACATGAATATCAAAACGATTCAACATAGCTGTCGCTCGATCAAAAAACTGTCGGCCCCCACCTTTAGCCGTCGGCTTAAATACGGCGTTTTCCCAAGGAACGATAAAGGATCCGCCCGCTTTTATTCCCCTTTCTTCATTCATGGGGGATTTCGCTAAATAGCTCATCTCATAAAGTTCTGCCAAAACACCTTCGGTATTTTCGAAAATAATTTGGTCTTTAGGCATGACAGTGACCATGCTGCCGACTTGCAAAACCTGCTCTTTACCGCCTAAGCTAATCTTTAAATTTCCATTTTTTAGAATGAAAAAATGTTCACGATCTGCCGATGCTTTTACGGTATATTTCTTCTTTTCCTGAATCCGAATCACATTCAATTCTTGTAATTTCAAGACATCTCCTTCGCCTTTGAAAACAGAAGATTTAGAACCGAATTTCGTTTTGATCATTCGCTCGTCGATGGAATAAACCTTGGATTCTAATAATGGAATTTGGCCAAATAAAGGCTTGGAAATGAATAAGCAGAATAAGAGAATATATTTCATAGAATAGGTTTTAGACAAAAGGCAAATAACGTCAAATTATACCCAACATGTTTATTTGATGTTATACACTAGGGTCACTATGGATTGTTTAGGGATTTGAATGTTAGAAGCATTAACTTGTTGGTATGCTAAGTTTTTCATTTCCGAAGTCGTATATGCCTCTATTTTTTTGTTGGTTTTTACCTCAGGGATTGCAGCTTTAAATGATTCTCCTTGATTGACTACAACTAAAACGACCTTCTTTTTATCCCTAAATCCAGAAATCTTACATTTTTCCTGGTCGATATTCACCTCTATTCTTTGCATGTTGGGTCGAATGAATCTCGAGTAATTGCCTAAGGTCCAAAGCAGTTTTGAATCAAATAATTCAGCATCGTATTTATTAGCGTCTTTTTCCCCCTTTTGATCCTGATTGAATATATAAATCAAACCATCTTTAAAGTCATTTGCGCTAACGGAAAGCCACCAACTCCATGAGGAAGCGTGGGCATTGACTAAATCGGCATGTATCAAATTAGCCACATAAAGGGCCGTTTTCATGCCTAAATCTACCCCTCCACCTTTAATTTCTCCCGCATTTTCACCCAAAATACAATATTCCGATTGCCAGTATCCTACCTTGTATTGCTCGGCTTCCGTATGTAGATCATTGCGTTTTTTGATCAATAAAGATTCAGGTGAGGTGGTGAAATAACTATGGCCACAGACTAATTTTTCAACGGACTTCAAATTACCCAAATAGTGCGGGCTTGTAGGACTAAAAAAAGTTTCTATCTGATTGTCTTGTTGGACATTTTTTCGATTCGAATTTTTCTGATACAAATAATCAATCTGACCCGCCTCCGGAATGACGATACTTGTTTTAAGACCTTTACTTTCAAAATGTACGGCTAATTTTCTGACCGCCCATGCCAAATCGGTATTGTTTATCGGGGTTCCTTCTTGGGATGCCTTGCCATTTTTTCCAGGACCCCAGTCCCATTGTGGTTCGTTGAACGGGCTTAGGTAGTTGAACTTAAAGTGAGCCGAAACCTTAAGAAGATAATCAGTCCATTCGTTTATTTTATCTGGATTGAAATTCCATTCGCCTAATTTTCCAGAGCCAATAGCCAATCCATTTTTGGTCATCTGTACCGGGGAAGAATTTAAAAACCCTAACGTATAGGGTACTCCGTATTTTTTTGCGGCTTGCAGAAAAAATTGCTGGCCTTCTTGCTTTTTCCAATCCCAAACACCTTCCGAATAAAAGCTTTCAGCCCGCCGCCATTCATTGGTGATTTTACTTTCAATTCCTTGTTCTGTACTACCAGCCCCTATATTAAATCGCCACATGGAAAGACCTATTCCTTTCGGATTTCCTTGTGCATCTTTCTCTTGGCTAAAAAGCCATTCCGCGATTTTATTTTTTTTCTCTTGTGGGAAGTATTTTCCGACCATCGCCATGGACCAACAATCCGACGCGCCAAAGCTGTGCATGGTCTGAAATGTTTTTTGTGGATCTAAGGTGATTTTTTGAGCCAGGGAATTTGTGGGAAAGCTTACATTTAGTCCCATTAAAAGCCAAAGCGCCCCATAAGGGGATATGTTTAAAAACTTATTGAGGTTCATTTTTCTTGTCTTAAAAAAAGCCATTATAATTTGATTGGAAAAATTCATTTTGACTATATTTTTTATAAATTTAACCTTTTCGAATTTAATTAAAATTTTAATAACCCAATCCTATGTCATTACCTAATCAAAAATTTGAAACGCTTCAAATTCATGCGGGCCAAGAAGTTGACCCAACTACGGGGGCAAGAGCTGTTCCTATTTATCAAACCACTTCCTATGTTTTTAATAATTCAGAGCATGGTGCCAATTTATTTGCGCTAAAGGAATTTGGTAATATTTATACTCGGATTATGAATCCGACCTCCGATGTTTTTGAGAAACGAATGGCAGCCCTTGAAGGTGGAGTAGCGGCTTTAGCTGTTTCTTCTGGCCAAGCGGCTCAGTTCATTGCCTTAAATAATATTTTACAAGCGGGAGATAACTTTGTGAGTTCATCCTATTTGTATGGAGGAACCTACAATCAATTCAAAGTGGCTTTTAAGCGTTTGGGAATTGAAGTGCGATTTGCTGAGGGAGATGATGCGGCGAGCATGGAATCTTTGATCGATGAAAATACCAAAGCCATTTATACGGAAACGATTGGTAACCCTAGTTTCAATGTGCCTGATTTTGATAAGATTTCAGCCGTTGCGAAAAAACATGATTTGCCTCTAATCGTCGACAATACGTTTGGGGCTGGGGGCTATTGATTTAGACCCTTAGAACATGGGGCCAATGTGGTCGTGGAGTCAGC
>CANKVC010000175.1 GCA_947486835.1 Cytophagaceae bacterium
GAATAGGACGAATGTGAAAGTTATAATCAACCACATCTGGCATGGATGTGTCCGAACCCTGAGCATCGGAACAGCTCCAAGCAGCATACATGCCAATAGCCGCGAGGAAAACAGGGATGATGATTTTAAATATTTTCATAATGAAGTTTAGGGATCCAATTGGATTTTAAAACGAAATATACGATTAAATTTTTTTCTTTAAAAATTACCATTGTAGATATTCCATCGTGTTTAATTTAGAGAGGACAATAATTAATTTTGGTACTCCTTAAGTTGAAATTTCTTTAAATTACCATTGTAGATATTCCATCGTGTTCAGTTCAGGACCTCCCCCACGGTTTGCACTTCCCGCCATGATGTACAATTTATTCTTGTATAAAACGGTCGAGGTACCATGTCGGCCTTGCAACAAAGAGGAAATTTCACCCACTCATTCGTTCTTACATCAAGCGCCTCTACCTCCGCGTGTGCCGGAACTTGTTTGGTACTTTCTCCCTGCAAGACTATGACATATGGATATTTCGTCAAGGTACAAGTCCCTGCTCTGAGGGTAGGAAGTCCATTTGGCAATGTAGTCCAAGTACCTGTTTTGAAATCATATACATCCACCTCAGCGATTGTTTTATCCAACACTTTTCCAATGGCGGCATGGGAATTTCGTCCTCCCACCATGTACAATTTATCCCCTAGCATAGCCGCTTGCACATGATCCCTAGATCTTGGTGCATCTGGCAATTGGGTCCAAGTATTTGTTTTCGGGTCAAATACATCGAACCAACTCACATGCCCATCATAGTGTCCATCCTTGATCCCACAAACGGCATATATTTTATTTTTATAAGCAAAAATTCCTGCTGAACCTCGTAATCTATCGGCAGGAATCTTGGCACCTTCACGCCAAGTTTTTGTTTTGGGATTAAATATCAACATGTTTTCAATGGGCTTTTCATGTGGATAACCACCCGTAAAGGCGCAAATAACATAAATTTCATGTTGGAAACTTAAGGCCTGAAAATGATGAAATTCAATGGGGGTATCCCCCAAGTTTTCCCAGGTATTCGTCTTAGGATTATAAGCTTCAATAGCCTTTTTTCCACGTCCACCTAAGGAAT
Organism: Cytophagaceae bacterium; assembly: GCA_947486835.1. Lineage (GTDB taxonomy): Bacteria > Bacteroidota > Bacteroidia > Cytophagales > Spirosomataceae > Aquirufa. The sequence continues at coordinate 1,113 of CANKVC010000175.1, forward strand.
AAAACTGACCGTCACATTCGACAAAACCACTTTCATGTCGTTTTAAAGCGGCATTTGAAGGTTCCAATACTTGCCAAGGTCCTGACGGAATTTGCGAAAAAGAAGCAAAAGAAATAGCTAGTCCGAAGACTATTCCGATTAATTTTTTCATAGGTTTAGATTCAATTGAATAGCTAAAATACAAAATTATTGGAAACCTTTGACCTCCCATGAAGTTATTAAAAATGAAAAATAATTTTTAGTTTAGCAGTTGAATAAATAAAATTGACCATGTACAAAAAAATAATGATTGTTGGCCTTATCGCCACAGCCACTCTATCCATCATGTCGTTAAACACGGCTCCTAAAAAAGCTGTTATTGATGAGCCCACAGAAAAGATTTACACGCAATATTGTGCGTCATGCCACGGCGAAAAAGTAGAAGCATTTGTGGATCGTAAATGGAAACATGGAAATACAAAACCAGAATTAGTTGCCAGCATCACAAATGGATACAATGATATGGGAATGCCTACTTGGAAAGGTATATTATCTCCTAAAGACATCGATAAATTAGCTGATTTGATTGTCGAAAATTTAGCTGGAGTGGAGCAATATAAATTTGAGAATAAGCCTAAAACAAATATTTTTGTTTCAGAAGGTATAACCATTAAATTGGATACAATTGCCACCGGTTTTGATAGTCCATGGGGATTTGCTCAATTGCCAAATAAAGATTATTTGATTTCTGACCGAAAGGGTAAATTGTATTTGGTCGATCAAAAAAGAAATAAAACAGAAATTACTGGAACACCATCCGTGATGGCTAAAGGCCAAGGAGGACTTTTGGACATTGCATTGCATCCGAAATTTGCGGAAAACGGTTGGGTCTATATGTCCTACTCTAAATTCAAAATGGATGGTTCGACCACGTTGACGTCCACTGGAATTGTTCGAGGAAAAATAAAAAATAACATGTGGGTGGAGTCTCAAGAACTATTTGAGTCACTTCCATATACTAAAACATTCCAACATTTTGGTTCTCGAATCACCTTTGACAAAAAAGGATTTATGTTTTTCTCCGTCGGTGAAAGAGGCATGGAAAAGGTGTTTCCTCAAGAAACGGATAATGACAATGGTAAAATTCACCGTCTACATGATGACGGAACCGTGCCAAAAGATAATCCGTTTGTTGGCAAAGATCCAGCTAAATTCCATCCAAGTATTTATTCGTATGGCCAAAGAAATCCTCAAGGATTAACGACCAATCCATGGACAGGAGATATTTGGGAAACAGAACATGGCCCACGTGGTGGAGATGAAATCAACATCATTCAAGCTGGCCGAAATTACGGTTGGCCCGTCATCTCCTACGGAATCAACTATGATGGAAAGCCGATCACCAACATCTCGAAAAAAGAAGGCATGGAGCAACCCGTTTCTTATTTTGTTCCGTCGATTGCCCCATCAGGTTTGACCTTTATGAATACCGACAAATATCCAGCATGGAAAGGTAATTTAATGATCGGTTCCTTACGTTTCAATTACCTAAATCGTTGCGTCATTAAAGACAATAAAGTGGTCATGCAAGAGAAAATTTTACTCAATGTGGGTCGATTACGTAATGTAAAATTAGGCTCAGATGGTTATTTGTACATCGGCGTGGAAAATCCTGGTATGGTATTTAGGGTTAATCCGAATTAGGTAATAAGTAATAGGTATTAGGTAATAGGTAACAAGTAATAGGTATTAGGTAACAAGTAATAGGTATTAGGTAATAGGTTCTTTCGGCTTGATTTGTCGGGATGTCTACTAAATATGGATTGTGATAATAATCATAATTTATTAACGTTAAGTATATCCATATTAGTTTAATTTTGTACCCAAGAAAAGTGTAATAAAAGATTGTTCATTTAAATGTAGCATCAATTTCATTGCATTTATTTAAATTCAAAATTCATTCCACCTGATTATAAAATTAAACCGTTACAAAATTTAATCCGCCTAATTTTAAAGCACAATTGTTACTATAATTCAATAAACGCATAATCTAAATTATAAATTCAACCTCCGATTTAGCTACCATTAAACATACAACCCTATCATCATCGCCTTCCATGGAAAACAAAATTAAAAGAAACGATTTTTTAAAATCATTAGGATTAAAAGGGGCTTCATTAATGGCCATATATTGTGGAGCCAGCGCCTTAAGTTCTTGCCAAAATGAATCAGAAGTGGCCCCATCAGGTGCTGTCGACTTTACCTTAGATTTAACCAATGCTTCTTATAGCGCGTTAAATACCGTTGGCAAGTACATTATTTACAATAAAGTTGTCATTGCTCGAGTTTCAACTACAAGCTTTGCCGCAGTAACCCAAATTTGTTCCCATGAGGGCCAAGCCCAAGTCATGTACAATGGTTCAGGTTTTTCATGCCCCGCTCACGGTGCTACTTTTAGTATAACGGGTACAAGAACTAACAATGTCAGCAGCAAAGATATTGCTGTTTACAAAACAACCTTTAGCAACACAAGCCTACGGGTTTTTTCTTAACATGAAAGCTAAAATCTTATTCCTTTTTGGCATGCTGTGTGCATCCCCATTATTGGGTCAAGATGACTTATTAGCCATGCTCAACCAAGAGGATGCCAAGAAAATCACTTATACACAAGCGACCTTCAAAGGAACTCGGTTTATCAATGGGCAAACGGTGGAAACGATTGCCAAAAAACATTTAAATTTTTGGATATCGCATCGATTTGGGGCATTAAATTCAGGGTTCATGGACAAC
>CANKVC010000176.1 GCA_947486835.1 Cytophagaceae bacterium
TAGTAAAGATGTTTCAGGGGCTTCTTTGGTTCAGCGGGCCGACTAAAAATTTCGTTCCCCAGCGGGAATGCGTGTTGGGATGTCATTTCCTTTTGGTGGAACCGGACAGGTGAATGTAGGATTGTAGGCGCAATAAGGAAAGTAGGCCTGGTTGAAATCCACCAAAATTGTTTTATCCTTTAGTTTATTTAATGAAAGATCGACGTATCGACCGCCTCCATAGGTTTCTGTGGGGGCGGTTTTGTCTTTAAACGGGAGGAATAAATTACCATCGGCATGTTGAAATAGTTCCAATTTAACTTCTGCCCCATTGATATTGGCCGTTATCGTTCCGAATTTCAACATATCTTCCTGGCTTCCATCGGTCATATTAATTTTTATTTTTTCGATCTTTTCTGAACGTTGAACTTCGAATGAAATGATCCATTTTTGGTTAAAATCGAAATAGGCTAAGCCCTTAAATATTTTTTTATCCTTGATCGGTGATTCATCCGAATCACGAAAAGTTTCATCTTTTAATTTGCGGGATTCTACCGTGGCCAATGAATCCTCATTTATTTTGGGGCCACTCATTTGATCTTTAGGAATACTCACATAGATAATTGCGATCAAGATTATGAGTATTATCAAGGTCCATTTATTGAATTTCATCGGATTGCGTGTAATTTTGATTTTGAATCAGTAAAATTATAAAATAATTAACATGTTTACAGGAATAGTGGAGGCAATGGCCACGCTTGAAAAAAAGCAAATTAATCAAAGCAATATTGATTTTTGGTTTTCCAGTCCATTTACTGATGAACTTAAAATAGATCAATCCGTCGCGCACAATGGCGTTTGTCTAACCGTGGTCGAGATTCAGAATCAAAAGTATCGGGTGACAGCCATCAACGAAACCTTGCAAAAAACAAATTTAGGGGATTTGCAGATAGGCCAAAAAGTTAATTTGGAGCGCTGCATGTTAGCTTCCGCCCGCTTTGATGGACATATTGTACAAGGTCATGTGGATTTGACAGGGACTTGTACGGAGATTATAGACCAACAAGGGTCATGGGAGTTTCATTTTTCCTATCCAGCTGCAAGTGGCCAAATGACGGTGGAGAAAGGATCTATTTGTGTGAACGGGACGAGTTTAACTGTGGTCAATTCTGGTGCAGATCATTTTTCTGTGGCCATCATTCCGTATACTTATGAACATACGGTTTTTCACCAATTGGAAATCGGCAGTCGGGTCAACCTAGAATTTGATATTCTAGGGAAATACATTCAAAAAATGATGGCTAATCGATTAGGCTAATAAATGCTTAACAGCCTCATTCACTTTTTCAAATCCAAACTTAGACCAGACCAAGGCTTTTTGTTGGCTTATCTCGGCCAAACCTAAATTGCCTATACTCCCCAAATGGCTGTGTTTTAGTTCTTTAGAAATACTACCAAACTCCCCGCTTTCAATTTTTTTGCCTACGGATTGATAAGCTTCCCGGAATGGAATTCCTGCCAATACTAATTTGTTTACCTCCTCTACGGAGTACAATAAATCGTATTTCGGGTCATTCAAAATATTTTTTTTGACCTTAATTTCCTCCATCATAAATTGGGTAATATGAAGGCAGTCTAGAATTTCATCGATGGCGGGCATCAACAATTCTTTGGTCAATTGCATTTCACGATGGTATCCTGAAGGCAAATTGCTCATCAGCAATTGCAAATCATTGGGTGCACCTTTTAGTTTATTGGCCTTGCCCCTTAATAATTCCGCCACATCTGGATTTTTTTTATGAGGCATAATGGAACTTCCCGTCGTCAATTCAGAGGGTAATTCAATGAATCCAAAATTTTGCGAATTGTATAAACAGACATCCATGGCAAGCCGACTCAGCGTTGTGGCTAATTGGGCAATGGCAGTCAATACATAAAATTCAGTTTTACCCCTAGACATTTGCGCATTCACTACGTTCACATGTGGAGCCTCAAAACCCAATAATTGGGTCGTCATTTCTCTATTTAAAGGGAAAGATGAACCATATCCTGCCCCTGAACCCAAAGGATTTTTATTGGCCAAACGAAAAGCAGCTTCTAATAATTCCACATCCTCCGCCAAACATTCTGCATAAGCACCAAACCAAAGTCCAAAGGACGAAGGCATTGCGATTTGTAAATGAGTATATCCTGGGATTAAATCACCTTTGTGGGCCTCACTTTTTTTGATTAAAACATCAAATAAAGAAGAAACGGAATTGGCAATTTCCTCAATTTTTGCCCGCATGAATAATTTCAAATCCACTAAAACCTGGTCATTTCTGGATCTTCCCGCATGTATTTTCTTTCCTGTGTCGCCTAATTTTTGCGTCAACAAGTACTCTATTTGGGAGTGGACATCCTCCATTCCTTCGTCGATCGAAAAAGTACCGGCTTCAATATCTACTAATATTTTTTTCAATTCTTTCTGAAGCGTTGTTTGATCTGAGTGGCTCAACAAATTAACCGAGTCAGACGCTAACATTTTTATATGCGCTAAAGAACCTATGACGTCATAACGAGCTAAAAGTAGATCATACGCTGGATCATTCCCAATCGTAAATTTTTCAATTTTAGCGTCTGTCGACTGATTTTCTTTTTGCCAAAGTTTTGCCACGTCTTTAAGAGTTTAATTGTTCGATTAAAGTTTGGTACGTCTGAATTCCCTGCTTTAGTTCATCCAATAATATATATTCATCTGCCGTATGTGATCTCCCTGAATGTCCTGGACCTATTTTTACGGAAGGGCAATGCAGCAAAGCCTGATCAGATAGGGTAGGAGAACCAAAGGTTTGAATCCCTAATTTTTCAGCTGCCTGAACAATGGGATGATCGGACGCTATTTTACTTGGTTTTAATCTTAAGGACCTAGCTTTTAATTCGGCTTTCACCAATTTCTGCAAGGTTTCTAAAACTTCTTCTAAGGTATAGCATTCATTGACCCGACAGTCAATACTAAATTCACAAATTTCTGGAATGACATTATGTTGTTTTCCTGCGTTAATAACCGTTATAGTTGTTTTTACTGGCCCTAATAAGTCTGAAATTTTAGGAAATTTGAATGCATTTATTTTTGAAATATCTTCGATAGCTAACTCGATGGCATTAATTCCCTCTTCCCGGGCCGCATGACCAGATTTTCCTTTAGATATTGCGTCTATCACCATGAGCCCTTTTTCAGCGATGGCCAATTGGCAATCAGTCGGTTCGCCGATAATAGCCCAAGAAATTTTTGGAAATTCGTTGGAATTTAAAAGCGATTCGATGCCGTTTGCCCCTGAAATTTCTTCTTCTCCTGTAGCCGCAATGACTAAATTAAAAGGTAGTTGGGCCTCATAAAAATAGCAAAAAGTTGAAATTAAACACACAAGACTAGCGCCTGCATCATTGCTTCCTAAACCCATTAATTTGCCATCTACTTCGGTAGCGGAAAAAGGATCTAGGGTCCATGAGGCATTAGCCTTCACAGTATCGTGATGCGAATTTAAAAGGATACTAGGTTTATTTGGGTCAAATAACAGATTGCTGGCCCATATATTATTATGTAGCCGCTTCGTTGGGATATTTTTTGACTTAAAAAAATGTTCAATAATCGAAGCTGTTCCTTCCTCTTCCCGGCTCAAAGACGGACAGGCTATTAGTTGGCCTAATAGTTTTTTAGCATCCTGAAATTGAGTTTCACTATTCATGTTAAGCTTTTATTTGTGTTCCTTGGCTGGCATCATTCAGGTCATCTGCATGACAAAGTCTGACTAATTTGACTCCTTTAGAAATGGCTAAAAGCGCGTTTTCTAATTTTGGGATCATGCTTTCAGTCACAATTCCTTCCTTCTTTATAGCT
>CANKVC010000177.1 GCA_947486835.1 Cytophagaceae bacterium
TAAACAGCGAGCGTGGCTCATGTTTATGGGTTTTGTTAAGATGGATAAGCGAGAAGGGTAGGTGGGAATTCCCAAAGCCTTATTGGCCTTCTTGATCATCAATTCGTGCAAACGAGGTTTAGGCGGCGGCAAGAAAAATCCATCTGGATCATTTCTAAGTCCTTCGTTGGTCCCAAAAACCCCTAACATTTTATCTATTTTATCATAAAATGGCTTCATGTCATCGTAGCCAATCGGCCAGTCATCTCCTAAACCATCGATGCTTTTTCTTTTAAAATCATCTGGGCCAAAACGCAAGGAAATACGTCCCCAGTGATTCGTTCTTCCTCCGACCATCCGCGCACGAAACCAGTCGAATTTAGTGCCGTTTTTACGGGTATAAGGTTCTCCGTCGATTTCCCAGCCGCCATACGCAGCATCAAAATCTCCAAAGGCTCTAGTCGTTCCAGTTCCTCTGCGAGGAGATTCATAAGGCCATTTTAATTGAGTGATGTTCTTGGGGTCGGCGGGATCAAAAGGTTGGCCTGCTTCTAATACACAAACTTTGGCTCCTGCCTTTGTTAATGTATGTGCTGCCATTCCTCCACCTGCTCCAGAACCCACAATGACAACATCAAAAACCTCTTGTTGTGATTGAATGTAAATTGAATTATTGATCATTAATTTTCTATAGATTTAAAGAATGGTAAAAGTATAAAATTTGAGTTATTTTTGCTTTCATTACCTGAAATTATTTTGGCAAAAAATACAAAAAATGGGGAGGAACCTTTGAAAAAAGGGGAAACTCCTTTATCCCGACAGTTTAATCAGATCAAGGCTAAATATCCTGGAGCAATATTATTGTTTCGAGTGGGTGATTTCTATGAAACTTTTGGGGAAGATGCGGTGAAAGCGTCCAAGATTTTGGGGATCGTTTTGACGCGCCGAAATAATGGAAATGCAGATGATCATTTGGCGGGATTTCCGCATCATTCCTTAGATACTTATTTGCCTAAATTAGTCCGTGCGGGTCAGCGTGTGGCTATTTGCGACCAATTAGAAGACCCGGCTTTAGCCAAAGGAATTGTGAAAAGGGGAGTAACGGAATTAGTGACGCCCGGGGTTTCTTTTAATGACCAAGTACTTGACCATAAGCGCAATAACTATGTGGCGGCTTTGTCCTATTCGGAGAAAGAAGCCTTATTTGGCCTCGCTTTTTTAGATATTTCCACGGGTGAATTTATGTGTTCTCAGGGACCTTTGGCCTACATTCAGAAGATGGTGCAAAGTTTCATGCCTTCTGAAATTTTATATCCCAAAAAATACCGTGCGCTATATTTGGAGCATTTTGGAGATGCCTTCCACTCGTTTACGTTGGAAGAATGGATTTTTACCCATGAGTTTGCGTATCCATTGATGACCCAACATTTTAAGACTCAAAATTTAAAAGGGTTTGGGATTGAAGATATGCCGCTGGGCGTGATTGCCGCTGGGGTAATTTTACATTATTTGGCAGAAACGGAGCATAATCAAGTTGGTCATATTTCTACCATCCAGCGAATAGAGGAAGATAAATATGTGTGGTTGGACCGATTTACCATTCGGAATTTGGAGTTAATTCATTCGGTTCAAGAGGGTGGTATACCGCTGATTCAGTTGATGGATCAAACGCTCACTCCCATGGGCGCTCGCTTGTTGAGAAAGTGGATGGTCCTTCCTTTAAAAGAGTTGAAGGCCATTAATGAACGCCAAGAGGGGGTCGCTGGGCTTATTTCCTCTGCTGATTTATTGGATTCTTTAGTTCATTTATTGAAGCCTGTGGGGGATTTGGAACGTTTGATTTCCAAAGTGGCCGCCACACGGGTCAATCCGCGGGAGTTATTGCAATTGAAACGGGCGCTCCAACAAATTCCCGAGATTAAGGAATTGCTGGCTAATCAGTCCTCTGCTTATTTAGCGAAATGGGCGGATCGTTTAAATCCCTGCCTTAAACTGGTTCAGAAAATAGAAGAGGCTTTGCGGGAAGATGCGCCTATGTTGATTCATCAGGGGGGAATTATCAAAACGGGCTTTTTGCCGGAATTGGACGAATTACATTTATTGTCCTCCAATGGCAAGGAATATTTAGCTTCCATGCAGAAGCGTGAAATTGAACGTACGGGCATCAGTTCCTTGAAAATTTCTTATAATCGGGTTTTTGGGTATTATTTGGAAGTGACGCATGCGCACAAAGATCGCGTGCCGGCCGACTGGATACGGAAGCAAACTTTGGTGAATGCGGAACGCTACATTACGGAGGAGTTGAAAATTTATGAAGAGAAGATTTTAACGGCTGAGGATAAAATCGCGTCGATTGAGTTGGGCATATTCAATGAATTGGTTCGTGAGGCTTTGGGGTATTTGGAATTAATTCAGATCAATGCGACCGGCTTGGCTACCTTAGATGTGTTGACCAGTTTTGCAATAGTCGCTCAAAAAAACAAGTATGTAAAGCCTATTCTCAATGAAGGGGATGCGATTGAGATTATTGCCGGTCGACATCCTGTGATCGAAATGTCTTTGGCCGCTGGGGAGGAATACGTTCCGAATGATGTGTTTTTGGATCATGAAACTCAGCAAATCATGATGATTACCGGGCCTAATATGGCGGGAAAATCGGCACTTTTGCGGCAGACTGCTTTGATTGTTTTGTTGGCCCAAATGGGTTCTTTTGTACCAGCAGATTCGGCCAATATCGGTTTAGTGGATAAGGTATTTACTCGGGTGGGTGCTTCGGATAACTTGTCCAAAGGGGAGTCGACCTTCATGGTCGAGATGACCGAGACCGCTGCTATTTTAAATAATTTATCGAGTCGGTCTTTGGTGCTGTTGGATGAAATCGGTCGGGGTACATCTACTTACGATGGCGTCTCCATGGCCTGGGCGATTGCCGAGCATTTACATAATCATCCCAAAAACAGTGCTAAGACATTATTTGCCACCCATTACCATGAATTAAACCAGTTGGCCGAAGACTTCCCTCGCATAAAAAACTACCATGTGTCGGTCAAAGAAGTGGGCAATAAAATTGTTTTTCTTCGCAAATTATTGCCGGGTGGTTCGGCGCATAGTTTTGGAATCCACGTGGCACAAATGGCCGGAATGCCCAATTCATTAGTCTTGAGGGCCCATGAAATTTTACAAAATTTAGAAAAAGATCATTCCTTGGATGACCATGTGGAACGCTTGAAGGAGATGCCAAAAGCAAATTTCCAAATGAGTTTATTTGGCGCCGAAATTCCGGAAGGTTTGCAAAAAGTGCAAGATCAATTAAATGCCTTAGATGTCAATACGCTTTCCCCGATTGAGGCGTTGCTGAAGTTGAATGAGCTGAAACGGACTTTAGGTAATAAGTAATAGGTATTAGGTAACAGGTATTTTTTTCAGATGATCTATTTGTTGATTATTAAAATCAATTGATTGATAATCAAAGTTTTAGGTAAAAAATCAAATAATTTTTGTCGAGATTGATGAATGTTGAAATCAAACATTCATAACAAGTCATTAAGTTTTGCTAGAAATGTGTATCGGTTATGTAAAAAACTCGAGCAGAAAAGGGAGTTTATCATTTCTAACCAATTATTAAAAAGTAGCACAAGTGTCGGTGCGAATCTTAGAGAAGGTTATTATGCTGAATCTAGGAGTGATTACATTCATAAATTATCTATTTCTCTCAAAGAAATAAATGAGTCGTTATATTGGCTTGAGTTATTGTTTTTGGAAAAAATAATTGACGATTTTGAATTTGAAGATTTAAATAATCAAGGTATTGAAATACTTAAAATTCTAATTACAATAATAAAGAAGCTAAAAAGTACACC
>CANKVC010000178.1 GCA_947486835.1 Cytophagaceae bacterium
AAGATCAGGATGAGTTTTTTCGAATTTCATCGGGCTATAGGTGTCGGCACCCACCACTGGGCCAATTTTACCCTGCCTTATCTCTTGCATCCCCGTGGAAAAGCGTAAGGATGAAGCAGAGAATATAGGTACTTTGTATTTTTCAGCTTCATTGAAAATCGCTTTGGCATCGGCTAAAGATGCGGCAATCGGCTTGTCGATAAATGTCGTTTTACCCGCTTTAAATACTTCAATGGCCTGCTCTAAATGCAGTCTTCCATCATTTGTTTCAAGTAAAATAAAATCTACTTTCTTTAATAATTCTTGGATCGACCCCACAATTTCAACGCCTAATTTCTTGACATCTTCGGTATATCCAGGGATTCGTTCGGTACTGGAAACGATGTCTTTACTTCCTTGTGGATAAGCTGCTACAATTCGAAATCCTTCATAAATGGGGTTTTGAATATTTGCATTTAATGATTTTGTGAAGGCAACACTATGGGAAGTGTCGAGGCCAATGATCCCAATTCTTTTGCCCTCGGCCTTTCCTGGCATGAATTTAAGCTTAGAAAATGGCAGACTTAATCCCGCCAAAGCCATGGGTCCCATAAAATTCCTTCTTGTCATTTTTCCTTTCATCTTCATTTTAATTAAGCGTCCATTGTCTGATTTTATGTCCTCTGATGGCATAAAATATTAAATATAAGTAGCAGGGAATTAATACGGCATAGGCCAACTTCAAGTCATATAGATCTGCGAAATAGCCGTAAAAAAGGGGTAGGATTGCATTTCCACAAAGTCCCATAATTAAAATAGACGCTCCTATTTTAGTAAATTTTCCTAAACCGTCTAGAGCTAAGGGCCATATCCCTGCCCAAATTAGCGAGTTGGCCAAACCTAATAAAACAACAAAACAAATGCTGATGTCAACTTTTAATCCTGCCAGTTCAACGTTGCCAGAGGTCATTAATATTCCAATAGCGAATAGCAATCCAAGAATGGTACATGTCCGAAGCGCATTGACTTGGCTGATGTATTTTGGGATGCATATAATTCCGATGATGTATCCAAAAATAGTAGCAGCGAGCGTAAATGAAGGGAAAATTTTAGCTTCCATGAGTTGGATATTCATGGACCCCGCGTAGCCAATAACCGTGTCGATGGCAATTACTTGGGTACCTACGTGTAGAAAAATGGCAACGGCCCCTAAAATTAAATGAGGAAATTGGAATATACTCGTTTTCTGCGAATTGACCTGTGTTACTATATCATTTTCTTGATCCGTGTCGATCTCAGGTAATGGAGAAAATCGAACAGCTAAACCCAGTAAAAACAATAAAATACCGACACAAAAATAAGGGACAATTACTCGTTGGATTAATTCATTCAGCGCTAAATTCCGGTCGGCCCCCGTCATGTGTTCCAAATTCTTAAACAGGTCACTATCTGTGGCCTTTAAAATCACGGCGGCAAATACCAAAGGTGCTAAAATCCCCGCACCTTTATTGCAGATTCCCATGATGCTGATTCTTTGGGCTGCACTTTCTTTGGGGCCTAAAAGGGTGATATATGGATTGGCGGCAGTTTGTAAGATGGCTAATCCCGTGCCTAACGTAAATAATCCTAATAAGAAAATAGGATAGGCTCGGTTCATGGCTGCCGGAATAAAGATGAATGCCCCGATGGACATAATCCAAAATCCTAACATCATTCCTTTTTTAAATCCAATGGATTTAAGTACATAGGATGCGGGAACAGACATGATGAAATAGGAAATATAAAACGCAAACGTGACTAAATAGGCTTTGAAGTTGGTAAGTTCGCAGGCAATTTTAAAGTAGGGGATTAAAATGGAATTGGCCCAAGAAACAAAACCAAAAATGAAAAACATCATCCCAATCAACATGATGGAAATTTGAGTATCTCTTTGGGTTAAAGAGCTTACTGATACAGGATTTTTCATTATTTTAAATAGGTTTTTTTAAGCAGGTTTAATTTATATTGATTTTCTGAAAGAAGCAATTATTTTTAAAATAGTGCCTAAAAATGATCAGTTTTATGGACATCATAAAGTAGTTTTTCAATTTCTTTTCTTTTAGCTTTACTAACTTTTAGAAAGTTAGTAAAGCTTAAGAAAAGGATTATTATTTTTTAAAAAGCAAACCTGTTAACTCGTTGAAAAATTTGAATCTCCTTTTTTATTGGGTTGAAGTTTTTGGTTATTATGTAAGCCTTTATATCAAGGTATTAATACTCAGAATGAGCTCTCCTAAAAAAGTCTTTTTGTGCATCGCCATGGACGGAGATTTGGGTGACATGGTTGCCTCGGAGCCTATATTGCCTCGCTTGAATCAAAAATTTGGGAATACTCACATCACTTGGATCACAAGTAAAAAGCACTTCCCCATCTTTGAAAATCATCCACTTGTCGACCAGCTTTTGGATCAAAAGTATACTCTACTCAGTTATTTACTTCAAAAATCGTATCCATTCCATCAATATTATAATTTGCACTTAAGTGGTTTTAGAATAGATGAGAAGACAGGAGTTTCAATTTCGAATGCTAAGGCAGATGCTTTAGGCATCGATTTGTCGAATTACTATGATCAACATAATTTACTAGAAATAGCCTTAAAGCTTTGTGATTTGCCTATTGAAGATGCACAACCACATATTTATTTAGATGAAACACCCTGTAAAGTCCCCTTCCAAAAACCCTATTGGGTCATTCATGCTAAATCCAATGCAGGATTTCGAGATTGGACGGATGAAAATTGGCATCATTTATTAACGAAAATAATCGCTACGTGGAATTTAAAGATCATCGAAATTGGTCATGTAAACCCATTGAATTTTACCCATGAAAATTTCATTAGTTTAGTTGGAAAAACCAGCCTTCCAGAAACAATGAAGATTATGAAAGGGGCCTCATTTTTTATCGGATTGGATTCAGGACCAACCCACTTGGCGAATGCTTTTATGTTGCCAGGCTTAATTTTAAATGGTGAATTTTTGAATTTTAAAACTTATATGTCATATTCGGGGATGTATAAAAATAGTCAAAAAGTCAAAGTGCTTTTTAATGAAAGCGGTAAGGCTAAAGATTTGCCATTTGACGCAGTTTGGGAAGAACTTATTAATTTAAATGATTGAAATATTCGGCATTTAGCCAATAAAAATGGCTCAAAATAACTAGACTTTGATAAACAAATAAATAAACCTAAAATTATGGACGTAACTAGACGAAGTTTTTTGGAAAAAAGTGCCCTGGCAGGTAGCTTTTACATTGTTCCTAGGCATGTGTTAGGAAAGGGCTTTCGCGCTCCCAGCGATCAATTGAATATAGCTGGCGTGGGGATTAATGGAAAAGGGATGTCGGACGTAAATAATGCCTTCAACGAAGGCGTTAATAATATTACAGCTCTTTGCGACGTGGATTTGACTCGTGCGAAACCCTTATTTGAGAAGTTTTCAAAGGCGGGTCGCTATCAAGACTGGCGCGTAATGCTTGAAAAAGAAAAGAATATAGATGCGGTGACCATTTCAACTCCAGATCATAACCATGCGGCTATCGCCATGGCTGCCATGCAATTAGGCAAACATGTGTATGTTCAAAAGCCGATGGCTCATAATATTTTTGAGGTACGCACCATGACCGAAGCGGCTAGGAAATATAAAGTAGTTTCTCAAATGGGAAATCAAGGGGCTTCAAGTCCTGGAACCCAGCAAGTGGTCAAATGGTTTGACGAAGGTTTAATTGGCAAAGTTCATACCGTCAATATTTGGACGAATCGCCCCATTTGGC
>CANKVC010000179.1 GCA_947486835.1 Cytophagaceae bacterium
ATTTAGGGAAATAAAAGGTAGTTTACAGAAAATTGCGGGGGTAGAAATGGTGGACCAACAACCCATTGGGAAGTCGTCCAGATCCAATCCGATCACCTATATAAAAGCATATGATGCCATTCGCCTACTTTATTCCGAATTGCCAATGGCTAAATCTCGAGGTTACAAACCGGCACATTTTTCTTTTAATGTAGAGGGTGGCCGCTGCGAAACGTGCCAGGGAGAAGGAGAAATAACGATTGAAATGCAGTTTATGGCCGACATCAAGCTTACCTGTGAGTCGTGTGCAGGCCGTCGCTTCAAACAAGAAATTTTAGAAGTTACTTTCCAAGACAAAAATATTGCTGAAATTTTAGACATGACCGTAGAGGAAAGTATTCCTTTCTTCAGTGAAAAATTGCCACGCATTGCGGAAAAAATTGACCCTTTATTCCAAGTAGGACTGGGATACATTAAACTGGGTCAGTCTTCAAATTCACTTTCTGGCGGGGAAGCTCAACGAGTAAAATTGGCCAGTTTTTTAGGCAAGGGGAATTCGAATAAAGGAAAAACCTTGTTTATTTTTGACGAACCTACGACGGGTTTACATTTTCATGACATTAAAAAATTACTCAAGGCCCTAAATGATTTAGTGGAACAAGGTGATACGGTGGTGATTATTGAACATAATATGGAGGTCATTAAATGCGCCGATCACATCATCGATTTAGGCCCGGAGGGAGGAGAACAGGGAGGACATTTAAGCTTCGAAGGGAGCCCTGAAGAAATGATTCATTTAAAAAATAATCCAACGGCTTTTTACTTAAGTCAAAAAATACCTGCCAAAAAACACTAAATTTGAACATGTTTTCTGCTGAAACCCTTGCTGGATTATCCGTAAAACTGGACCAAATCGTTCAAGGTTTTTCATTGATGCTTCCGGAAATACTGGTGCTTGGCTTACTCATTCTGGGCATATTTGTTGAATTATTTATCCACGGCAATTCCGAAAAATCCAGTTCCTCGTGGCGCTATTTCATTTCCTTATTAGGCTTGCTTTTTATTTTAGCCTTAGCATTTCAAAGACTCCAAAATGGCCATAATGGCTTTGCCTCCTTTTCTCTATTTTGGATTACACCTGCTAGCAATGCGATCAATTTATTGATTTTAGCCTTGGGCTTTTTAATCTTACTGGTCAGCCAAATAACTGGAAAAAAATTAAGCATAGAAGAGCAAATAGGGTTTTTCAGTATCTTATCCGGATCCCTTTTAACGGGAATCAGTAATCATTGGCTCAGCCTATTTTTGTCGATTGAATTAATGTCTTTGGGTACTTATTTGTTGGTCGGCATTCGAAAAGATTCCGAAGGTGCGCGCGCAGCATTGCCTTATGTGCTTTTTGGCATGGCGACATCCGCTATATTTCTCTATGGAATTTCGCTCATGTATGGACTTTCCGGCACCATGTCCTTTAGCAACCCAGCATTTACGCGGGTTTTTTCTTCTGCGGATCCACTGTTTATTGGCCTAAGTTTGGGCCTTATTTCCTGCGCTTTACTTTTTAAGATGTCATGGGCGCCGCTCCATCCCTGGAGTCCAGATGTTTTAGAAACGTTGTCGGCGCCGTGGATGGCTTGGATATCGATTGCCCCAAAAATTGCCGTAACCTGGTTAGGGATCCGAATGATTCATTTCATACCCACTGACATGAGTATGTATATTGCATCATTGGCTATTTTAACCCTTTTGATAGGAAATTTAGGCGCTTTAAGGCAGACAAATACCAAGCGTTTGCTTGCCTATTCGAGCATTGCACATGGAGGATTTATGGCCATGGTTTGGCTTTCACCTGCCAAAGAAGCTACAGAAGCTTTATTGTTTTATGGGTTAACGTATGGATTAAGCACTATTTTGGTGTTCTTTTTGGCAGAAAATCAAGCTGAAAATGACATGGAATATGTAGATAATTTGGACGGATGGAAAGGTTTATCAAAATCGCAACCCATTAAATCGCTTTTATTATTTGTTGGTCTTATTGCGCTCATCGGGCTTCCTCCAGCAGGAACTTTCCTAGCAAAAATCACCTATTTTTCATTGCTCTGGGAGTCGATTCAAGCCCATTCCAGTATATCGACTATCGCTTTATTATCTGTCGCTATTTTCGCCACAGCCGTATCGGTATTCTATTATTTAAAAATCCCATTTTATATTTATTTTAAAAAATCGGATGTAAATCAAGAAATAAAAATTGAAAAAAATATGTGGGTTTTTGGAATCATATCGGCTGGAATTATTCTATGTCTTCTTGCTCCAAATCTTATTTTTAATTTTTGGAATTTATAGATTAAAAAAATGTAAAATTAACGCTTGGCTTCCCTAATAATTCCCTAATTTTGACCTGATTTTGAAACGAATTCTTCTCCTAGAAAAAATATCTAATGTCTGATTCCATTAAGCACGAATGCGGAATAGCCCTAATCCGATTACGTAAGCCATTTCAGTACTATTTGGATAAATATAACAACCCCATGTACGGCCTTAAAAAGTTGTATTTAATGATGGAAAAGCAAGTAAATCGGGGCCAAGATGGAGCGGGGGTTGCCAACATCAAAATCAATGTAAAACCAGGTCATCGGTATATCAGTCGGTATAGATCTGTAGAACCCGAAGCTGTTTCCGATATTTTCGGGAAAATAGATAAGAAATTCAAGAAAGCACATAAGTTAGCCAAAGAAACCAAGCGCGATACGGGCATCGATGCCTCAAAAGATGCGGTTTGGTGGCAAGATAATGTGGCATTTACAGGTGAGGTGCTCCTGGGTCACTTGCGTTATGGCACTCATGGCCAGAATGAGATTGAGAATTGCCATCCGATGTTGCGTCAAAACAACTGGCGTTCACGGAATTTAGTGATGGCAGGAAATTTCAACATGACTAATGTGGATGATTTGTTTGACAAATTAGTTTCCTTAGGTCAGCATCCAAAAGAAAAAGTAGATACCGTCACCGTGATGGAAAAAATTGGCCATTTTTTGGATGAAGAAAACCAAAGACAATTTTTAAAATACCGCGATAAATACGAAAATCCAGAGTTGTCCGATATCCTAGCCGAAAAAATTGATTTAATGCGTGTCCTAGAAAGGTCATGTAAAGATTTTGACGGAGGTTACGCGATGGTCGGCATGACGGGATTTGGATCTGCTTTTGTCGCAAGAGATCCTGCCGGAATTCGTCCAGCCTTTTATTACATCGACGATGAAGTCGTGGTGGTAGCCTCAGAAAAACAAGCCATTAAAACGTCGTTCGATTGCGAATATTCCGAAATCAAAGAAGTGACTCCTGGACATGCACTCGTGATAGCGATGGATGGATCCGTTAAAGAGGCTGCTTTCATAGACCGATTAGAACAAAAATCATGTTCCTTTGAACGTATATATTTCTCAAGGGGATCAGATCCTGATATTTACCATGAGCGTAAAAAACTGGGCCGATTATTAATACCTCAAATTTTAGACGAGGTAAATCACGATCTAAAAAACACGGTTTTTTCGTATATCCCGAATACAGCCGAAACTGCATTTCTAGGAATGATTGACGGCCTAGAAGATCATTTGGCCAAAGAAAGAAAGAAAGCCATCATGGATGGAATATTGTTCGAGGAAGAATTGGAAGAATTGCTGACTTTTAGGCCTCGTGTCGAAAAACTTATTTCGAAAAATGTAAAGGTTCGAA
>CANKVC010000180.1 GCA_947486835.1 Cytophagaceae bacterium
AATAAGGTGAAATTTTCACTCCTGGATACGAGGATCCCTCATCTAATCTGATTCCAAAACCAGCGGCATTTCGATAGGCAATAATGGTACCAAAGTCGGGCTTAAAGCCATTCGAAGGATCTTCTGTTGTAATCCGACATTGGATCGCAAAACCGCGCAAAGGAATATCGGCTTGACTTAAAATGTAAATCCCTGAATCAGACAACTTATAATTTTGGGCAATTAATATTTGTGTACGAACAATATCGATTCCAGTTACCTCTTCGGTGATCGTGTGCTCAACTTGAATGCGAGGATTAACCTCGATGAAATAAATATTTTCATCTTTATCAACCAAAAACTCAACCGTTCCAGCATTGTAATAATTAACAGCCTTTCCAATCGCTAACGCATATGCATATAGTTTTTGCTTTGTTTCTTCTTTTAAACCAAAGGAAGGAGCTATCTCAACCACCTTCTGGAATCTTCTTTGCACGGAACAATCACGCTCATACAAATGGACAAGATTTCCATGTTGGTCCCCCAATAACTGCACCTCTATGTGTTTAGGCTCGTCAATGAATTTTTCAATAAAGATTGTTTCATTACCAAATGCATTTTTAGCTTCATTTCTCGCTTCTTGGTATGCTTTTTCCAAATCTTCCTCTTTCCGCACCACACGCATTCCACGACCTCCCCCACCTGCAGCAGCTTTAACCATGACAGGAAAAGTAATTCGCCTAGCTTCTGATAAGGCTAAATCATATACGCTTAAATCTCCCTTGGAGTCCTGAATCATAGGTACATTGGCCTTATGAGCAGCTACCTTTGCCGCAACTTTATCTCCAAGTGCATTCATCGCTTCCGGAGAAGGTCCTACAAATACGATTCCTTCTTCTCTACACCTCAAAGCAAGCTTTACGTTCTCAGAAAGAAAACCATATCCGGGATGAATAGCATCTATTTTCTTGGATTTACATAAAGAAATCAAGCCCTCAATATCTAAATAGGGCTGAAGAGGTGGATTTTCTTTTCCAATTTGGTAGGCCTCATCTGCCTTGTAACGGTGCAGAGAATAGCGATCTTCAAAAGTATATACGGCAACAGTCCGAATTCCTAATTCAGAAGCCGCTCGCATAATTCGAATCGCAATTTCACCCCGATTAGCAATAAGAAGACTGGAGATTTTATTTACGTATGATTTTGGCATATCAATATATTTCGTGCATTATAACAAAAATGGCAATTATATTGGGAAATTTATAGTTAAGAGCCTATTTTATTTTGAATACCTTAAAAATTTACAATAATTATTGGGTTCGTTACCAAAAAATAAAATTCTGAGCTTGGCAAATTAAAGGCCTGATAAAAATATTGTAAGCCTTCACATGAAATTTCTTAACTTGCAGATCGAAAAAAAATGAATTTTTAATGAGCGCAACAAAACCATTGATCGGTATAACGTTAGGAGATTATAATGGCATTGGCCCGGAAGTAATCATAAAAGCTTTATCAAATCCGCAGATTTTACAATGGTGCGTGCCCATCATCTATGGTTCTCAAAAAGTACTCATTTACTACAAAAATGCCATGGAAGCCAGGGACTTCCAATTTAAAACAACTAGCGACATTGACAACCTCGCTCCTGATCAAATCTATTTGATTAATTGTTGGGACGATGCGAACACGGTTGTGGAGCCTGGAAAGGAAACTCCTGAAGCTGGAAAAGCTGCTTTTGCTTGCTTAGACAGGTCCGCAAAAGATTTGGATAAAGGACTTTTATCTGCTTTGGTTACGGCACCTATCAATAAACATAACATTCAATCCGAGGAATTTAACTTCCCCGGACATACGGAATATTTGACGGATCGATTTGAAGCGAAATCATCCTTGATGATGTTGGTTTCTGAAGACATTCGCATGGGAGTTGTGACGGGACATTTGCCACTCCAAGAAGTCGCAAAAACCCTGACCAAAGAATTAATCAAGGAGAAAATTGATTTATTTCTACTGAGTTTAAAGGAAGATTTCTCCATAGAAAAACCCAAATTAGCTGTGTTAGGTTTAAATCCTCATGCAGGTGATTCGGGGCTTTTGGGCCAAGAAGAATTAGACATTATTCAGCCCGTGGTGGAAGAATTTAGGACGAAAGCCCAATTGGTTTTTGGGCCCTACCCGGCAGACGGGTTCTTCGGGAAAGCGCAGTTCAAGGAATTTGATGGAGTATTAGCCATGTACCATGACCAAGGATTAATTCCGTTTAAGTACATCGCATTTGAAACAGGCGTTAATTTTACTGCTGGCTTACCTATTATCAGAACTTCTCCAGACCATGGAACCGCGTATGATATTGCCGGTAAAAATGAAGCGGATCCTAATTCATTTTTGCATGCCTTTTTCCTAGCGATAGAATTGGTTAAAAATCGAATGCAAGCATAACATGGCCAAAAAAGTACTCATCATCGACGAGGTTCATTCCTCCATGGCTGAGGGCTTACAATCCTTAGGCTATGTGGTTGACGAGTTTCTGAATTTGTCCAAGCAAGAAACGATAGCGATCATCGGCCAATATACCGGTTTGATTCTACGTAGTAAATTTATCATAGATGCTGATTTTTTGGCTTCTGCAAATCATTTAACCTTTATTGCCAGAGCGGGTGCGGGTTTAGATCTGATTGATTTAGCCGTATGTAAAGAAAAAAATATTCGTGTTTTTTCGGCCAACGAAGGAAATAAAGATGCGGTGGCGGAACATGTCATGGGCCAATTGCTCACCATCGCGCATCGATTAAATACGGCTGATACAGAAGTTAGAAATGGTATTTGGAACAGGGAAGCGAATAGAGGTTGGGAAATACATGGAAAAACCATCGGCATTATTGGTTTTGGAAATATGGGCCAAGCGCTATGTCAAAGGTTGCTAGGTTTTGGTGTAAAGATTTTAGCTTATGATAAATACGCACCGGCACCCTCCCCTTTTGGTGCCGATTTAGCTGATATTTTCCAACATGCCGACATTGTTTCCTTGCATGTTCCGTTGACCGATGAGACCCATGGATTCGTTAACCAAGATTTTTTAAGGTCCTTTAAAAAACCCATCGTACTAATGAATAGTTCGAGAGGCCCTATAACACCCTTAGAAAATTTACTTTGGGGTTTGGAACAAGGCATTATTTCAGGATTAGCCTTAGATGTGTTGCCAAATGAAAAAATTAAATCTTGGTCACAAGAAGAACAAATACTTTTTGAGAAATTGAAATCATATCCCAATACACTCTTTAGCCCCCATGTGGCTGGTTGGACTACCGAGAGTTACCTTAAAATCAATGCGGTTTTAATAGAAAAAATCCGAACCCTGTTCCATCGATGAATTACCCAGAAAACATAGGTGAAAAGCTAGGATTTAATCAGATTCAAAATCACATTAAGTCGCTATGCCTCAGTAATATGGGTGCTGAATATGCGGACAAAATGAAATTTTCAAACCGCTTTGCTTTGGTGAACCAATGGGTCCAACAAGTCAGCGAGATGAAGCAGTTGATGGCTGAGCATGGGGGTGAGTGGCCCCAACAAGATTATTATGATTTGCGCGAGTGGTTTGGTCCTTTAAGCTTAGAAGGACATTATTTAACCGCGGACGAATGGCGCGATTGGCAATGGGGACTAGATATTTTATATCA
>CANKVC010000181.1 GCA_947486835.1 Cytophagaceae bacterium
TTATTTTTCGCAATTTGAAAAGATGGTTGGTTTTAGACATGTAGTTCAGTCGGAATCAGATCCTAATTTTTTAGCTAGACCTGATTTTTTAAAAGGAGTTCAGTTATTGGATACATTTGATTTTGCGTATGATTTACTGATTTATCCTAACCAAATAAATGCGGGCATTGAGTTTTGTAAGAAGAATGCGAATCAAAGGATCGTTTTAGATCATTTAGCAAAACCTCCTATTAAATCTGGTGACATTACTGAATGGAAAAAGGATATTGGAAAATTCAAGGAATTAGAAAATGTCTCTGCTAAAATTTCAGGTTTAATTACAGAAGCCGAATGGTTTAATTATAAAGAGAAAGACATTTTGAATATAATTGAAATAGCTTTAGAGGTATTTGGCACGGATCGATTAATGTTCGGAACGGATTATCCGGTTGTATTAGTTGCGGACGAACTTTCTAACTGGGTCAATACATTTAAAAAATCGGTCGCCCAATTATCATCCACTGAAATAAAGAAAATCACCATCGATAATTGTCTTCAATTTTATAAAATAGACTTATAATGAATTTAGGATTAAAAGAAAAAGTAATTATCGTCACTGGAGGTGCAAAAGGTATAGGGGAAGGAATAAGTGAAAGTTTAGCTCTTGAAAGCGCAATGGTTGCGATTGTAGGTCGAAACGAAGTTGACAATCTTAAATGCATCGAAAAAATTCAAGCCACAGGTGGACAAGCTTTTTCATTTGTTGCGGAATTAAGTGACCCCAATCAATGCAAAAAAGTTATCGAGGAGATTTATACTAAATTTGGGAGAATCGATGGATTAGTTAATAATGCTGGAATAAATGATGGCGTGGGATTAGCCAATGGTACCTATGAAAAATTCATACAATCATTGCATTCTAATCTAATCCATTATTATTTATTAGCTCAGGCTTGCTTACCATATCTAATTAAGACAAAAGGTAGCATTGTCAACATTGGTTCTAAAGTTGCAGAAACTGGCCAAGGTGGTACATCCGCATATGCAGCTTCTAATGGGGGCAGAAATGCGTTGACGCGCGAATGGGCTGTTGAATTGCTCCCACATGGCATTCGTGTCAATGCAGTTATTGTAGCTGAGTGTTATACTCCCATGTATGATAAATGGATTCAAACATTACCTAATCCTTCTGAAACGTTAAGTGAAATAGAAAATCGGATTCCATTTGGAAAGCGGATGACAACCAAAGAGGAGTTAGGTGCTATGGTTGCTTTTTTATTGTCTAGTAAATCGAGTCATACCACTGGCCAATTAATTCATGTAGATGGAGGCTATGTTCATTTAGACCGTTCTTTAATTTAATAATATGGATTTTAGTCATATTGAAAGTCCCGGGTTAATTGTGTTTCCTGAAATAGTAAGGTCAAACATTAAAATGGCTATTGACATGGTTGGCGGGAATGTCGCTCGATTAAGGCCACATATTAAGACTCATAAGACCCAAGAGGTAAATGACTTACTATTGGAGTCTGGGATATATAAATTCAAATGTGCAACGATTGCAGAAGCGGAGTTATTAGCTATTTCAAATGCTAAAGATATATTGCTTTCCATTCAACCTACTGGAACAACTCTTTTAAGATTTATTGAATTGATACTTAATTATCAGGCATGTGAATTTTCATGTTTGGTCGATGATTATTTAGCTGCCGAAAAAATAAATGAATTAGCAACAAACAATAATATAGTAATCAACATATTTATTGACCTAAATGTAGGAATGAATCGGACTGGAATCGTTCCAAAAGAAGCTATTGAATTGATTGAGAATATTTCAAATCATTCAAACAATCTTATAATTAAAGGATTACATGCATATGATGGACATATTCGGGATGTTAATTTACAAACGCGCATTGAACATGTTCAACAAGATTTTATTGACTTTTATGAATTAATTGACAAAATAGATACGTCAACATACGAATTAGTGGTCGGTGGAACGCCTAGTTTTTTAGTTCATCGTACAAATCATCACTTTGTTTGCAGTCCTGGAACCTTTGTTTTTTTTGATGTAGGTTATCATAATTTGTTTCCTCAAAATACCTTTAAAATGGCTGTTCAAATAATAGCAAGAGTCATTTCTAAACCAACAAAATCGACCATATGCATAGATTTAGGCCATAAATCAGTAGCAGCAGAAAATCCTATTGAAAATCGAGTTCGATTCATAGATTTTCCCCATTGGACGCTAAAAAGTCAAAGTGAAGAACACGGAATTATTGAAGTTAATGATCATACCAACATACAAATTGGTCAAATCATTCGAATGTATCCTTACCATATTTGTCCTACAGTTGCGCTTCATCAAAATTTACAAGTCATTGAAGATGACCAAAAGATAGGAGAGTGGGTGGTAAAAGCGCGTAATCGTAAAATAAATATTTAATATGCTACTCTTTGACGCTCATTTAGACTTAAGCATGAATGCTTTGGAATGGAACAGAGATTTACGTTCTTCCATTACTGAAATTAATTCCAGAGAGGAGGGCATGACTGATAAATTAGATCGAGGAAAAGCAACCGTTTCCTTAGAAGAACTTCGAAAAGGAAACATTGGGATCGTGGTAGCCACGCAAATAGCGCGGTATGTGGAAAAAACATCTCAATTACCGGGTTGGAATTCTCCAGAACAGGCTTGGGCACAAACTCAAGGTCAATTAGCCTATTATAAAGCATTGGAATCATTCGGAGAACTATCTCCTATACGAAATGCAAAAGAACTAAATAGCCATTTACAGTATTGGAATGGTTCTACCGAAGAAAAAAAAACCATAGGTTATATATTAAGTTTAGAGGGTGCTGATTCTTTAATATCCGTTGAATACTTAGACATAGCTTATAATTATGGATTAAGAGCTTTAGGGCCAGCTCATTATGGGCCTGGTAGATATGCACAAGGCACCAATGCAACCGGCGGCTTAGGACCTAACGGAAAAGATTTATTAGAAAAAATGGAATCTTTGGGGATAATCTTGGATGCAACGCATCTGTGTGATGATAGTTTTTGGGAAGCCATGGATATTTTCAATGGATCTATTTGGGCAAGTCATCAAAATAGTAGGTCACTCGTAAATCATAATCGTCAATTCACGGATGAACAATTTAAAGAAATTATTCGACGTGGAGCTGTGATTGGTTTACCTTTAGATACTTGGATGATGGTACCTAATTGGGTTAGAGGTGTATCAGACCCAATCAGCATGAAAGTTGATTTGAATGTCATGATAGATCATCTCGTACATATTTGCAGCCTTGCCGGCAATACAAATCATGTTGGAATTGGAACTGATTTAGATGGTGGGTTTGGCACTGAGCAATCCCCGATGGATATTAAAACCATAGCTGACCTACAAAAAATTCCAGATTTATTATTAAAAAGAGGGTTTTCAAATGACGATATTATTAAAATTTGTCATCAAAATTGGATTGATTTTTTAGTTAAACATTGGAGTTAACTATTAAACAGATCCTGGGGGAGGGCTGTATGAAGTCCAACCTCCATCTACGATTAAGGTTTGTCCCGTAATTTGTCTTGACTTTTCCGAAAGCATAAATAAGATCGCATTTGAGATATCAGATACATCAGCTATTGAGCCCATTGG
>CANKVC010000182.1 GCA_947486835.1 Cytophagaceae bacterium
TATGTATTTGCTATTAATTATTCAAGTTAACCCAAAAAAATAGCCACAAGGGTCTTTTGATTGGCGTATCTCTCATATTGGGTGGAGCCATTGGCAACTTAATTGACTCTGTTTTTTATGGGGTCTTTTTAGGAAATGCTCCCTACGGAGCACCCATGAATTGGTTTCATGGCCAGGTGATTGATATGTTCTTTTTTGATATTTGGGAGGGCATATTACCTACTTGGGTTCCTCTGTGGGGTGGATCTTATTACTCAACGCCAATTTTCAATTTTGCTGATGCGGCCATATTTTGCGGAGTTTTAGCCATCATCATTTTTCAAAACAAATTTTTTGAAGCAAATAAACCTTTAGAATAAAAAAAATAGACGCAATTTCTTGCGTCTATTTTACATTTTATCGTTTAGACCAAAAGGATATCAATCCGATGATCCATTAACTCATTTATTTCTTTGGAGCCGCTGGCTTTGCAGCAGGAGCAGCAGCAGGCTTAGCAGCCGCAGGAGCAGCAGTTGGAGCAGCTGTCACTGGCTTAGGCGTAATGCCCATTTTCTTTAAAACTAGATCAGAAATAGCAGCTTCCGTTGGATAATGCAATAAAATAGGAGCGGTTCCCATACCTGCATCATAATTAAATACGTGTGTGTACGCATTTTCATTAGCAACTGCATGCATGTTTTCCTCAATTTTTTTCAACAAAGGTTGTAATAATTGAGCTTGCTTTTTCTGTAAAGAAGACTGAGAATTTTGTTGGAATTCTTGAATCGAAGTCTGTAAGTTTTGTAATTCCTTCTCTTTATCTTGTTTGATAATGTCTGGAGTTTTTGTGTCTGCATTCAATTTTTCGAAAGCAGCTAACTTATCTTGAAATTCCTTCACTTTTCCTTGGTAAAGAGTTTCATACTGCTTTTGAGTATTTTTTAAATCTTCTTCCACTTGTTTCGCCTCAGGCATTTGGCTTAAAATATAATCAGCATTGATAAATCCGATTTTAACTTGGGCCTTTAATGGTAATGTTGCCATACCGAACATTAGGCCTACGGCCAATAAAAATTTGTTTTTCATACGTTGTTTTCTATTTGTTAATTGTAAAATTAGGAATGTTTATGTTAAAATAATGGGTTAATGTTTATTTTTTCAAATTAGGATCCAATTCTAATCCCAATTCCTCCAATATATAATCTGAATAATCATGTACAGGATTCGTGTAAATTAAAGCTAAGCCATCATTTGCCTTGTCAAACAAGAAATCTAATCTTTTTTGTCTCACTACTTTTTCTACCGCTTTTGAAACTTCATCTAAGATCGGTCTCAACGCATTTTTCTTTGCTTTAAACAATTCACCCTCCGCACCAAAAACAGAGTTCTGAAACAATTTAGCCTCCTGATCCTTTTGTTTAATTTGCTGAAGACGTTGCTGGCGCAAATCCTCGGTTAGCAACAACTCTTCTAATTTAAATGCACGCTCAAGAACGGTTACTTCATCTTTTTTGGCCTCGATTTCTTTGATCCATTGTTTGGTCATCTCATCCATTTTGGCCTGTACTTTCTGGTATTCAGGCATTTTAGAAGTAATGAATTCGGTATCAATGTAACCAAATTTCTGAGCGCTACAGGTAGGCCCAAACAAACTAAAACCCAATAAGAAAAAAAACAATTTTTTCATTGGTCTATTAATATGATTACCTGATTTGTTGGCCTATGGAGAATGTAAATGCTTGTCGGCCAAAATCTGAATCTCCCGGCCTTGGCTTATCAAATCCAAATCCATAATCTATTCCAATCATTCCAAAGGCTGGCATAAAAATACGTGCGCCAAATCCTGCTGATTTATACAAATTAAATGGATTATACTCTCTCAGACTTGAAAAGTTATTTCCTCCTTCAGCAAAACCTAGCACAAATATTGTAGCTGATGGGTTCAACGAAACTGGATAACGCACTTCCATCACAAACTTATTATAAGCCACTCCCCCATTTCCATAAGATCCGGATGGCCCAATTACTCGGTCTTTATATCCTCTTAAACCTACAATATCACGGTTAAATGAGAAACCTTGAACCATTCCAGAACCTCCTAAATCAAACCGTTCAAATCGCGTCGTTTCTTTTCCTCCATAAGAACCCAAAAATCCTAAGTGTGCACGTGTATGAAGCACAAATTTCCCAACGAGTGGGCTAAACCAACTCGCATCCAACATCCACTTATGGTATTCAATTAACGAGCCTGATTCGTTGGCACCCAACAAAGAAAACGGAGGTGTAAGTGAGCCTGTTAAAGAAAAGCTTGAGCCCATTCGAGCAAAAGTAGGGTTATCAATACTATTTCGCGAGAAATTAGTCATAAACGTAATCGAAGTCGAAATACCTTGTGGGTAAGCCCAAGTATAATAACGATCCACATCAAATTGAGAAAAGGCCAAAGAATGACTCAATGAAAAATAATCATCTGGCCACTTCAACCGCTTACCCAAACTGAACGTAACACTGTTCACATTAAAGTGAGCGTCTAATAAGGAATCTGGGACTGAATAATTACTCATTCCTCCATAACCGCCATAACCACCACCATAACCACCATAGCCTCCATAACCTCCACCAAATCCACCTCCACCGAAGCCTCCACCATAACCCCCTCCGTAGCCACCACCATAACCATTGCCATATCCACCCATGCCCCCACCGGTTGCTCTGAACTGATAAGGATATGAAACGCTTCTATTTAGAGCGATCGAAAATGAATTAGGTTTTTTACCACCCAACCAAGGTTCGGTGAAAGTCAATGAATAATTTTGGAAAGCTGCACCATTGGCTTGAAAACGCACTGAAAGCTTTTGCCCATCACCCGCCGGCAAAGGTCGCCAAGCAGATAAATTGGTTAAATTCTTAGCTGAAAAGTTGTTGAAAACAACCCCTAAAGTTCCCACAAAACCGATGTATCCACCCCAACCCCCTGATAATTCTATCTGGTCTGAAGGCTTCTCCTCTACATTATATTCAATGTCCACCGTACCATCTGGACGAGGCATTGGATTAGGTGATATTTTTTCAGGGTTAAAATAACCAATCGTTGAAAGCTCACGAACCGTACGAATAATAGCCGATTTATTAAACTTCTGACCCGGTAAGGTTCGAATCTCTCGCATCACCACATGATCGGAAGTTTTAGTATTTCCGTTCAAAACCACCTTATTGATCGTTGCTTGCTTTCCCTCTGAAATACGGATCGTTAAATCGATCGAATCTCCCTCAATGGCCGTTTCGATAGGCTCTGCATTATAATACAAATACCCATTATCCATGTACACGGAACTTAAATCCTCCCCTGGGTTTTGATTCATTTTCTTATCTAATTCCTCTGTATTATAAATATCCCCCTTCTTGATTCCGATTACATCTCTCAACACAGAATCCGGATAAATATAATTTCCTTCAAAAGAAATACTCCGGTAATAATATTTTTTTCCTTGGGTTAAATTGATCGTCAAATTAATCGACTCCTCATCAAACTTTGCAATGGAATCCGACTTAATTTGAAAATCTCGGTAACCTAATTTATTCATGGCGGCCAACAATTTCTCCTTGTCTTCATCCCACTTTTTAGGCACAAATTTG
>CANKVC010000183.1 GCA_947486835.1 Cytophagaceae bacterium
CTGGCGTAAATCCTGACTCTTCCCGATCACCTCCATTGAGTAAACCAGGAATCATTAAAGAACCTAAGGCCACACTTCCTAAACCCAAACTCATCGTGGAAAGGAATCGTCGCCGATTAAAATTCAAACCATGTTCTAATATTTCCTTTTCCATAGCTTAAGATTTAGTAATGGTTTCCTCTAAATTATAAATGGTATTAACGACGCGCATCATAGCAGCTAAAAGTTTTTTATCTACGTTGGCCGCGATTGGATATTCCCCCACCGCTAAAATTTTGCTTGCTTGCCCTGGAGTAATTTTGGCTCTTTGACTCAAAAAGTAGGTATTTAATACCCCCAACTCTTTTTCAGATGGATTTCGACACACAATCATTCGGAAAGCCTTTTTGATTTTATCCGAAGGGTTACTTTTTTCCGTTAATAATTTGGCAGCTAACACTCGGGATGCCTCCAAAACCGTTGGGTCATTCAGCATCATGAGCGCCTGTAATGGCGTATTTGTTTTCAGCCTTTTCACTTCACATAAATCTCGATTGCTGGCGTCAAAAATACTCATCGTCGGCGGTGGAACGGTCCGCTTGATTAACGTATATATACCTCGTCGGTATAAACTTTCCCCATGGTCTTGCACGTATATAGACAATAATCCCCGACCAGAAGTAGCCCCTTCCCATAATCCGGGTGGCTGATAAGGTTTAACGCTCGGCCCTCCGATTTTAGGAACCAAAAGTCCACTGCTTGCAAGTACGATGTCTCTGATGTTTTCAGCATTTACATGGTAACGTGATGACCTGGATAAATAGATATTCTCGGGATCTTTGGCTAATTTTTCAGGGGTGGTAATGGCTGATTGCCGATAAGTTGCAGAAGCAACCATTTGCTTTACTAGGCGCTTGACATTCCAGCCATGTTCCATAAAATCAACGGCTAGCCAATCCAGTAATTTAGGATTTGTTGGTAATTCACCTTGCATACCAAAGTCGCCAGTCGTTTTTACGATGCCTTTACCAAAAAACTCTTGCCAAATTTGATTGACAAACACTCTGGCCGTCAATGGATTTTTTCTGTCAAATAACCACTTAGATAATCCCAGTCTGTTTTTCGGATAATTCTTATTGAACGGTAAAATGGAATTAGGAGTTCCAGGACTCACTTCGTCACCAGGTGCATCATAGGCACCCCGTTTTAAAATGAATGTTTTTCTTGCCGTGTCCATATCGGTCATGACCGAGACAATCAAACGACTCGTGTCTTGCTTATTAATGAACTTCAAGATGTTTTTAACATCATCATTGCTGATTTCCATCAATGGTTTTTTCGCATAGGTCTCTGGACCACCAATCACCGATTCGATGCCGACCTCCTTGATGTTATTAAAAAAGGCAAACATTTTATAGTAATCTTTCTGCGAAAAAGGATCGTATTTATGGTCGTGGCAATGGGCACACTCTAGGGTCATGCCTAAAAATGCTTTCCCAAATAAATCATTTCGATCTGTTACGTAGCTTAATCGATATTCTTCCTGAATGACTCCTCCCTCTTCTGTGATCTTATGGTTTCGGTTGAAACCCGTGGCGAGCAATAATTCTTTTGTTTGATTAGGTCTAGCTGGGTTGATCAAAAAGTCGCCGGCTAGTTGCCAAGTAACAAATTGGTCATAAGGCATATTTTTATTTAAAGCATAAATCACCCAGTCTCTCCAAGGCCATTGAGTCCGATATCCATCATCTTGGTAGCCATGCGAATCTGCGTACCTAGCAAGATCAAGCCAATAAATAGCCATTTTTTCTCCATATGCTGGATTTTTTAGCAGCTCGTCGACCATCTTCTCATACGCATTCGGACTTTTATCAGCTGAGAAACGATCCATCATGGAAAGGGTAGGAGGCAAGCCGGTTAAGTCGATGCTTAATCGCTTTAATAAGCGCTCTTTATCGGCTTCCTCGTTCGGCTTTAAGCCTTTTTGTTCTTGTTTTTCTGCGATGAAATAATCGATTTCATTTCTTGCCCAAGACTCATTGTCTATTTCCGGTAATGCAGGTTTTTTAGGAGCGACAAAGGACCAATGCTTCTCATATTTTGCTCCTTGTTTAATCCATTTTTTGATGACAGAAATCTCATACCCATTTAATTTCAGGTTGGACGTCGCTGGTGGCATTAATTTTGTTGAGTCTTTTGCTGTGATTCTAAGATAAGCCTCTGATTCATTAGGTTCACCTGCCACCCAAGCATGTGCCCCAGGATGTTCTTTTAATGCTTGGAATGCTAAGGCTGGATCATCTAAACGTAAACCTGCTTGGCGTTTTTTGGCATCTGGTCCATGACAGGCAAAGCACTTGTCAGATAAAATGGGACGCACATCAAAATTATAGCTAATCTCATTCGGCATTTCCTCTTCGGATTCCTGTACACCCGAATTTCGATTGCATGCATTAAATGTCCAAGCAATGGAAATTAAAACAATTGAAAATAAGAGTATTTTTTTGTGTTTCATTAGGTCAAAAGATCTTGTACTGCTTTTCCTTTTCCATCCGGTGTGGTATAGAAAGGTCGTTTTTCAATTTCATATTGAGTATCCGGTTTGATACCTAGGGCATGGTAAATGGTTTGATGGATGCCGTCAATTTTGACTGGGTTTATGATGGTCTTGCATGGTCGCTCATCAGCTGTTTTGCCATACACGTGACCTTTCTTGATACCACCACCCCACATTAAAATCGAGCATCCATCCGTAAAGTGACGATGCATTCCGTAAAACTTAATGTCATTTAGGATTTCAGGTTGTTTCACTTGTTCCTGAACTTTAAGGTCTGGTCGGCCTTCCACCATCATATCCCGACTAAATTCACTAGCTAAAATAACAAGGGTACGATCCAAATGGCCTGTTTTATCTAAGTCTTTGATCAATTGGGCAATGGGACCATCAATCATCCGCTTCATTCCTTCTAGTCGGGTATGGCCATTTTCATGGGTATCCCAACCAAAAAACGGCTCATATTCCGTCGTAACACTAATGAATCTAGCTCCTTTTTCCGTCAATCTACGCGCTAATAAACAACCCAAACCAAAGCGCCCCGTATTATAAACATCATAAATTTCTTTTGGCTCAGTACTCAAATTGAAGGCCTTCGACTCGGGCGAATTCAATAAAATATAGGCCTGTTCCATGGAGCGACGTAAGGATTCTTTTTGGTAATCACTTCCAAATTCTCCATGTGCACTTTGCGAGATTAAATTATTGTATAATTGATTTCGACTTTCAAATCGCTTCATGTCCATTCCCACCGGTGGACGCACACTTTCTAAGCCTTGACTTGGATCTGGAATCAAAAATGGTCCATGCTCATTGCCCAAAAATCCAGCGGTGTGAAATGCTTTTAATTCCTCTGCTTCGCCTACGGTAAAGCGCTGGCCTATGTCGATAAAGGAAGGAATTACCGGATTTTTAGGTCCCAATTCTTTTGAAATCCAAGCCCCTATGTGAGGTGCTGCTACGGATTGTGGGGGTTCGTAACTGGTATGCCAGTGGTATTGATGACGTGAGG
>CANKVC010000184.1 GCA_947486835.1 Cytophagaceae bacterium
TACGGCGCGTGCAAACCGGCTGCATTCAATAGTGGAGGATCCACAATGGCGATCGGGGTAATGTGAATTTCTTTAATGCGGGGTCCAGCTTTATACGACATCTTTATTTTATTTTTCTAATAACAATACCAAGGAACTATGATCCAATTCACCATTTCCGGCCTCCACCGCTTTTTTCATTTGTTGGGCTACTTGGGCCGTCCCCAATAAATCCACATTTAATGCTTTTCCAGTCTCTAAAGCAATATTCATATCTTTGTTGTGCAACTTTATTTTGAATCCAGGTTTAAAATTTCGATCGATGATTCGTTGGCCATGTAAGTCCAAAATCCGGCTTTGTGCAAATCCTCCGAGTAATACTTCGCGCATTTTTTCTAAATCTACCCCTGCTTGGTTGGCTAAGGTGAACGCTTCGGAAACGGCTTGTATCGTCATGCCCACAATCATTTGATTGCAGGCCTTCGTAATTTGGCCCGCCCCAGCTTCGCCTATATGAACAATATTTTTGCCCATGGCTTGAAAAATAGGCAATGCCTGATTAAATGCCTCAGAAGATCCGCCCACCATAATAGACAGAGTTGCCGCCTCGGCACCTACTTGGCCCCCGGAAACAGGGGCATCCAGCGCGTCAACTCCCTTTTTCGCTAATTCTGTATGAATTTTATGGGCCATTAAGGGCGAGATTGTTGACATATCAATGAAAACTTGGCCTTCTTTCATCGTGCCTGAAATCCCTTCGTCTCCAAACAAAACCGACTCCACTTCAGGAGAATCCGGCAACATCGTAATAATAATATCTGCAGATTCTGCCAACAATCTAGGGGAAGCGCACAGTTTGGCCCCAAATAATTCTACCTCCTTGGCCGCAGCACTTTTTTCAAGCACTGAAACAGAGAAACCTGCTTTCAATAAATTTAATACCATAGGTTTCCCCATGATTCCTAAGCCTATAAATCCAATATTTTTCATGTATAAATTAAATTAAGGGGAATAATTTGGCCCCAATTAAAATGACTACTAAACCTGTTAATCCCATCACCACTAAGAGCGGTGAAATAGTCTTAAGTGCTTCCTTTTCGGTTAGGTCGCTCAATTTACAAAATATCCAAAAGCCGGCATCATTCATCCAAGGAACTAATTTGGATCCGCAACCAATCGCCAATCCAATGTATACCGGATTGAAAGCTAAATTGGCCTGACCGGCCATCCCCGACAAAATTCCTGAAGCCGTGATCAGCGCCACAGTAGCTGAGCCTTGTGCAGTACGAACCACCGCTGCGATAAAAAATGCCATTGGAATTAACGCCATTTGGTACCCAGCGGTCAATTCGGCAATTTTAGCACTAATGCCCGTTTGTTGGAGTGTCCCCCCAAACGCCCCACCAGCAGCCGTAATTAATATGATTCCGCCCCCACTCATTAAAGCTGTCTGCACAAATGGACTCAAATTTTGTCCCTTATCCTTTTTGTTTTTGGCCATGACACCCAACGCAGCAACACCCCCTAAAATGATGGCAATGTTTTTATCTCCAAAAAATTTAATGACCGCGGCAAATTGGCTAAACATACTTCCTGGATCAACGTTAGATCCTTTTAAAAAATTAGTGATCGCGGTATCTAAACAAATGAGCACTAAAGGGATCATGACTGGCAGCAAACTAACTCCCAAACCGGGTAAATTTTGATCTTCTTTGGCTGATATTTTTTTAAGATCCTCAAGTTTTGCATCGACCGAATCCCGTAATTCAATCGGCCATTTTTTGTTTGCCCAAACAGAGAAAATATAGCCCGCGGATACGGTGAAAAACCCGACAACGATTCCGCAACCCATCATTAATCCGATGGGTATGTGCATTTCGCCAATTAAAAAAAGTGGGCCAGGTGCGGGTGGAACCAAAGAATTAGCCATAGCCGCACCTGACATGATGCATAATATCAAGAGTAAATAATTTTTTCCGATGCGCAAAGTCATGGCTTTGGCAAGGGGAATCATTAAAAATATAACCGTGTCAAAAAACACAGGAATTCCTAAAAAAAAGCTTCCAAAAAGAAAGGCAAATGGGGCCTTATCCACGCCTGTAAATTTTAATAATGATCGGATGATACGCTCGGCTGCTCCGGATTCCAACATGCATTTCCCGATGATGGCAGCCATGGCAATTAATATGCCAATTTTAGCACAGGTATTGCCAAATTCGGTGGCAATTCGTTCGCCCACACTTTTTTTGGAAAATGATAATGCGGCGCCTGCGTCCATGCCTTTGGAAAGGGCAAATTGCTCTAAAATAGTCGCTGGCGTTAAAAGAGCGACAACAAAAGCACCTAATAAGAGGGCTAAAAAAGGATGGAGCTTTAAGCCAATGATGCCCCCCACCACTAAAACTATGCCAATGGCCAATAAAATAATCGGATCTAATATCATGATTCTTGAGATCTAAGTTTTACTAATTTTTCCACCATGTTTTTTGCGCCCTCAGCCACAAAAGTGGCATCGGCACCGCAGGCAATAAATCGTATCCCCATTTGATGGTATTTGGAATATTCCTCTGGATTAAAAAATAAAATGCCCGTTGCTTTCCCAGCTTTATTTGCAGCCGTAACTGTTTTTTCTACAGCTGCTAAAAATTCAGGATGATTGAATTGCCCAAAAATACCCAGCTCCATCGAAAGATCTGCAGGGCCTATAAAAAGTACATCCACCCCCTCTAAATTTGCGATTTCATCAAGGTGATTTAAGACTTCTTTGGTTTCAATTTGAACAATTCCTAAGATATTTTCTTGAGAAGTTTCGTAATAGCTTTGAAAGTTTTGGGCAAATTGTGTGGCCCGAACCATTTTAGCGACGCCCCGCTGGCCCATAGGCGGATAATACAAGCCATTCACTACTTTTTTCGCTTCGCTTAGGTTATTGATTTTGGGACACATAATACCTTCCGCTCCCATATCTAACACTCGTTGAATGCGTTGGAGTTCAGCACTTTCTACCCGAACAATGATTCCGGCGGATGTATGTTGGAGCCCTTGCATTTGCGCCAAAGCCTCTTTTTCTGATCCGGCACCATGTTCTAGGTCAATTAACACCCAATCAAAACCAGATAGCCCAACAATCTCAGCGGTTAAGGGGCTTCCGAGGTTGAGCCAACAACCATGCAGGGTGTCTCCTTTTTTTAAACGGCTTTTAAGTTTTTTCATAGGTTTAAGTTGATCATGATGTAAAATATTGATTTTACTCTGATTTTTTACAGATTATTTAATATGTGTCGCTCTTTTTTACGCTTTGCCAATAAATGGACTGATTTACCAAATTTAACAAAGCTAAAGATCTTGACATACAAATAAATGGGTAAATATAATTTTTATACCCTTTTAGTCATATTAATGCTCCAACTTAAAAAATAAAAATCATGATTTTTTTTCTTCCAAAAGGTGTTTACTACTTACAAACTACTGAAAATATTGGCGCTCTTTTTAAGATGATTAAAGAGTAAATGATATACCTCGAACCCCAAGCTTTACTAAATTTAAAAAGTTTTAAAGC
>CANKVC010000185.1 GCA_947486835.1 Cytophagaceae bacterium
CGGGAGATCCGATGAACCCTGACCGCGGCGCTACTCCTCACAAGAGTAAAGTAACGATTGCCTTTGAGAAATTACAATTGCGTGATGGAATCAAAACCGGAGAAGTATTAAATAAAATTCAAAAGGAATTTTTTAGCAACCCCATTCCGGGTGTTGAAATGGCTATTGAACGAGAGAGCAATGGGCCTCCTACAGGGAAACCTATTTCGATCGAAATTGCCGGAGATGATTTTACGATACTTCAGGATTTAGAAAAGAAAGTACGCCAATCGATCATTAAAGCCGGTGTTCAAGGAATTCAGGAATTGAAGTCTGACTTGGTGACCAATAAGCCTGAAATTATCATAGATGTGAATCGTGAAAAAGCGTCTCGTGAAGGGATTTCTTCCGCTCAGGTGGCTATGGCGATTAGAACTGGATTATTTGGTAGCGAGATTTCTAAATTCCGCGACTTAAAGGATGAGTATCCGATCCAACTAAGATTAAAAGGGGATTCGAGAAATCAGATTGAGAAATTGCTTTCGATGAATATCACCTACCGAGATATGAATATGGGTGGTTCTTTACGCCAAGTTCCTTTGAACTCTATTGCCGATATTCACTATGCGACGTCGTTTAGTCAGATCAACAGGAAAAATCAGGAGCGTGTGATTACCTTAGGTTCGGATGTGGTTCAGGGATATAATGCCAATGAAATTGTGGGTGAGCTGACTACTTTATTTGAAACCTTGGATGTTCCTCAAGGCTATAAAATTAGAATGGGCGGCGAGCAAGAAGATCAAAAAGAAGCAGGTTCATTCTTAGGGATGGCATTCCTTGCCGCATTGATTTTGATTTATTTAATTCTGGCCACTCAATTTAATTCTGCCGTTAAGCCGCTCATTATTTTTGCCACGATATTATTATCGTTGATCGGTGTGTTGTTAGGCTTTATGGCTTTTGGGATGACCTTTTCGATCATCATGTCCGGAGTAGGCGTTATCGCCTTAGCTGGTATTGTGGTTAAAAATGGAATTTTGCTCATTGAATTTATTGAAGAACTTAGGTTGAAACGTGGCTATGATTTGAAGGAAGCCATTATCGAGGGTGGCGGTATCCGCTTAACTCCGGTTTTATTAACTGCTTCAGCGGCTGTTTTGGGACTTATTCCATTAGCGCTAGGCCTAAGCATTGATTTTACCACGTTGTTTACGGAGCTAGATCCACATCTTTTTATAGGCTCTGATTCCGCAGTTTTTTGGGGTGTTTTAGCTTGGACCATCATTTTTGGATTAACTTTTTCTACCATTTTGACGTTGATCATCGTTCCTTGTATGTATTACATTTCAGAACGGATTAAACAAAAATGGACTAATTAATTTGGTTATTTGGGTTGAAATTCAAAATCCCGCACAAACATTTGTGCGGGATTTTTGTTTAAAATGGAAAGCTATTTTATTCGAAAATCCTTCTGATTCTCTTGATGGTTTTAAGCTTTACCAAACCTATAAGTTGGTAAAGCCAGGGAATTTAAATTATCTTAGGGGTACAAAAACTGATAATCTATGAAGTACTATTTACTATTTTTCTTATTGCCTTTCGCAATGTTTTCACAGGATAGACCTTATGGAAAATTATGGGCGACTCGATCTCAAGTGATCGCCCAGAATGGAATGGCGGCGACTTCAAATCCCTTATCGACCCAAGTGGCGCTCGATGTATTAAAAGCTGGAGGTAATGCCATTGACGCTGCCATCGCTGCAAATGCGATGGAAGGTGTTGTGGAGCCTCATGTGAATGGCATTGGCGGAGATTTATTTGCGATTGTTTGGGATGCTAAAACCAAAAAACTATATGGGCTAAATGGATCTGGAAGATCACCCAAATCCTTAACCTTAGCTGAATTTAAAAAGCGAGGCCTCAAATATATTCCTTCCACTGGCCCATTGCCGGTCAGTGTTCCGGGTTGCGTAGATGCCTGGTTTGAATTACACAAAAAATTTGGCTCTATGCCGATGTCTAAGGTCCTCGAAAAGGCGGTTTCATATGCAAGAAATGGCTTTCCGGTACATGGAGAATTCGCTTCTGCCTTAACGAAGGTTCAGGCGAATTATGGCAAATACCCGAATGTGGATAAGCACTATTATCCAAATGGTAAGGTCGCAGGAGAAGGAGATATTTTTAAGAATCCAAATTTAGGCAATACTTTAGAGCGTTTAGGAAAAGAAGGCCGAGATGTTTTTTACAAAGGAGATATGGCCAAAACCATGGATGCTTTTATGAAAAAAAATGGCGGATTTTTGAGTTATGAAGACTTAGCGTCGCATACTTCTACCTGGATTGATCCAGTTTCGGTCAATTACCGAGGCTATGATGTATGGGAATTGCCGCCCAATGGCCAAGGAATCGCAGCTTTACAGATGTTGAATATCTTAGAAGGGTATGATTTTTCTAAAATCAAGGTAGGAAGCGCGGAACATATTCACCTTTTTACGGAAGCAAAAAAGTTAGTTTTTGAAGATAGAGCCAAGTATTATGCGGATATGGACTTTGCCAAAATCCCCGTAAAAAGTTTAATTTCGAAAGAATATGCTGCGGAAAGACGCAAGTTGATCAACCCAAATCGCGCATCAAAACACTTCGATGCCGGAAATCCTGCATTAAAAGATGGCGATACGATTTACTTGACGGTGGCCGACAAAGATGGCAATATGGTATCTCTCATTCAAAGTAATTATCGGGGTTTTGGTTCCGGCATGATGCCCGATGGCCTTGGATTTATGTTTCAAGATCGCGGAGAAATGTATAGTCTGAATGAGGGGGAGAATAATACTTATGCTCCTGGAAAAAGACCTTTCCATACGATCATCCCAGCTTTTATGACCAAGGATGGTCAGCCAATCATGTCTTTTGGTGTGATGGGTGGAGCTTATCAGCCGATGGGGCATACGCAAATTGTGATGAATGTGGTGGATTTTGGTATGAATGTACAAGAGGCTGGCGACTTCCCTAGAATTAACCACGAGGGTTCCTCGGAGCCTACGGGGGAGATTATGGAGCCAACAGGCGGTACGATTACGCTAGAAAGTGGATATCCTTATGAAATAATACGTGAGCTTTTGCAGAAAGGGCACCAAGTAGGTTTTATGAATGGAATTTATGGGGGATACCAATGCATCCGCTATGATCCAATCCGGAAAGTATATTTTGGTGGAACCGAATCTAGGAAAGATGGACAGGCCGCAGGGTACTAATTTTTATGCAAGAAATCAGATTTGACAAGATATTTACCGGTTCAGAATGGATTCGAGATAAGTCGATTGTCATCGAGGACGGCAGGATTGCAAAGATTGCTCCAGGCGAGGGTGTGGGGGCCCAAATGGGCTTTTTATGCGCTGGATTTATCGACCTTCAGTTGTATGGAGGAGGCGGAAAATTATTTTCAAACCAAGCGACCACCGAATGCATTACGTCAACATTTGAGGAACATATAAAAACGGGAACAGTTGCATTTCAAATTACCCTCAACTGCTCACCCAAAAGCACCATGTCACAAGC
>CANKVC010000186.1 GCA_947486835.1 Cytophagaceae bacterium
TTTCATGTCTTTGATCGATGTATTTCGGTCAAAAACTCCCCCAGGTAATTTTTTGCTATTGGCATATCCAGGAACCTCAGCTACCGCATGATCTGCCGTAAGAAAAACAAGCACTTGATCTTTTCCATATTGCGCATCCAAATAAGTCAAAATCTCAGCGATATCTTTATCCAAACGTAAATAAGTGTCCTCTAATTCAATGGATTGTGGGCCAAAATTATGCCCAACATAATCAGTCGACGAGAAACTGATGGCTAAAAAATCGCTTGTACCATTTTTACCTAATTTTTCATTTTCAAGAGCTTTGAGTGCAAAATCCTTTGTGATGCTATTGCCATAAGGAGTAGTTCTAATGACTTCTAAAGGATTCCCTCCCTTTAATTCGTGTGGAAAACTTGTGAATTTTTCACCTGGTAATTTTCCTTCAAACTTATTTTCATCTTCAGCGCTTTGGGTATAAGTTTCGATCGGGTAGATGGTGTTCCAGCCTTTCTGAACATATTTCAATGCTCTTTCCTCTGCATTAAATGATTGAACCCAGCTAGGTAATTCATTGAAATAAAAACTAGAGCTGATCCAACGGCCTTCTTTCGAATCATACCAATAAGCTGCATTTGCCGTATGTCCCCCTGGCAAAATAGCTCCTCGGTCTTTTAAGGCTATGGCGATGGTTTTAGACTTGTAATTTTGTGCCATTTTTAATTGGTCTGTAATGGTGCTGGTCCACAGATTTTTAGGCGACATCCAACCTGTTTTTCCTGTAGTTCCGACCGTTTTTACGGTGCTATCTTCCGTACAATATACTTTTTTACCACTAGCCACATCGGTCCAATCATTGCCCACAATTCCGTGTACTGAAGGAACGGTACCCGTGTAAACACTGGTATGTCCCGCCGCAGTGACGGTTGGCGCATAATTATAATGATTTTCTTGGCAATTAATCCCTTCTTTCATGAGCCTCTTAAACCCTCCATCCACATATCGGTCGGCATATTTATATAGGTATTCATATCGCATTTGATCTACGACAATTCCAACGACCAATTTCGGCCTCTTAGGCAATGCGTTTGGTTTCTTTTGAGAAAAAGATGTTTGCGAAAAAAATAAAAATGTAGTGGTAAAAATTAAATAAAGAAAGGTTTTCATAAATAAGCTGGGAATTGGTTGATTTTATTTGTTTGATTTTCTGTTGCGTTTATTTCAAAAATATGATTTTCTATTCCATTGGTTAAGGCTAAATATTTAGCCACATTTTTTTGTTGGTACTGACTAATTTGCTGAAAGCTAACTTCATTTATTTCAATATGTGGAGCTTTACATTCAATAATTATGAGTAATTCTCCTGATGAATCAAACACCTGAATATCAGTTCGTCGGATTAATTTATTTACCTTAAATGCTCTTTCTATTTGAATGTTTGTGGCAGGATATCCTAAATGATTTGTTAAAAAATTTAAACAATGTTGCCTCACCCATTCCTCTGGGCTTAGGGCCCTGTATTTCTTGGCTATTGGATCAAAAATGAAAAGTTTCCCTTCCTTTTTTGTTAATTTGTACTCAAATTCAGGGAAAATTAATTTTAAATTGTTCGAAGAATTCATAGGTTTTAAAGCCAAATACTAAATTAATCTTTATTTAGATTAATTTCATCACTCAAACATAATTTAATGAAGACAAAAGAAGAGATTGTTCAAAATTGGTTACCCAGATACACGGGAACTCCCATTGAAAAGTTTGGCCAATACATCCTATTGACTAATTTTAAAAATTATGTGGATATGTTTGCTGAAAAGTTTTCGGTGGAGATTTTCGGGAAAGACAGTCCTATGCAAACGGCTACGGCTAATAATATAACCATTATAAATTTTGGTATGGGTTCGCCTATGGCTGCGACGGTCATGGATATATTATCAGCAATTTCTCCACATGCCGTTTTGTTTTTAGGCAAATGTGGGGGCTTAAAGAAAAATTTAAATTTAGGAGATCTGATTTTACCCATCGCCGCAGTTAGGGGAGAGGGGACTTCAGATGAATATATGCCGAAGGAAGTTCCTGCTTTGCCTTCATTCCGACTACAAAGAGCGGTTTCTTCAATGATCAAGAAGCATGAAATGGATTATTGGACTGGCTTGGTTTATACGACTAACCGAAGAGTTTGGGAGCATGATGAAGTTTTCAAAACCTATTTGTCCGATATTCGTGCGATGGGAATTGACATGGAGACAGCGACTATTTTTACCGTGGGCTTTGTCAATAAAATACCTCATGGCGCTTTGCTTTTAGTCTCTGATAATCCCATGACCCCTGATGGGGTGAAAACGGAAAAAAGTGATCATACGGTTACAGCCAATTTTGTCAATAAGCATTTGCAAATTGGGATAGATTCTTTAGAAGAATTAGCGAATTCCGGTGAATCTGTTAAACACTTAAGATTTGAATAAAAAAAGCCTTCGTTTTAGAAGGCTTTTTTTATTCAAATGAATGATTTTGATATTAATTACAATGATCTCGGATGACCTGATAGGCAGGATTATAACCTAATTCTCCTGATTTACTTAGATCTAAACAACCAGTATTGTCGCTGAGGGCTAATTTTATAATGCCCCGAACATAATAAGCTTCCGCATATTTAGGATTTAATTTAATTGCATTGCTGCAATCTTGAATAGCATTTCGTTGATCGCCTAAGGACGACTTAGCCACACCTCTTAAAAAATACGCCTCTGCATACACAGGATTAAGCGCAATAGCTTTATTGTAATCATCCATGGCTTGTTTTTGATCGCCAGATTTTGCTTTTGATGAACCTCTATTGAAATATATTTCAGCTCTTTCGGATGTATATTCAGCCATTTTGATTTTATCCTGTACTCCGTTTCTTAGGTCATCTAATAAATTTTTAGACATTTTGCCGTCATAAAGAATCTTCGCATTTTCATTGTTTCCTGTTTCTGCTGCTTTGGTATAATCCTCAATGGCTCCCCTTTGGTCCCCAATTTTTGATTTTGAAAAGCCTCTACCATAATAAGCTTCCACTTTCATTGGATTTAATTCAATAGACCTGCTAAAATCTTCTAATGCCCCTTTTTCGCCATTTTCACCTCTGAAGTTTTCCAATTGCGTTTTGCAAAATCCTGAAAAATAATAATCGTCTGGATTGTCTGGACTTAATTTAATAGCTTCTGCATAATCCTTTAATGCTGTGGCATATTCTCCTAATTTTAGTTTGGAATAAGCCCGACTCGAATAATAATTCGCACGCTTGGGATTGATCGTGATGGCTTTATCAAAATCTTCTAAACTTCCTTTAAAGTCACCCAATTTTACTTTAGATTCACCTCTAGATGCTAATCCTGGGGCATATTCAGGATTTAATTCCAATGATTTATTGAAATCAGATAAACCGCCTCGGAAGTTTTGAAGTTTCATTTTGGAGATACCCCGACTAAAATACGCGGTGGCTTCCAATGGATTTAAACGAATCGCTTCATTGTAATCATT
>CANKVC010000187.1 GCA_947486835.1 Cytophagaceae bacterium
CTTGTATTTTTTAGATTTCAATAATCCTAAGATATCTTTCAATGGTGTATTTCCTTGACCCCAAGCAACATTTTGACCTCCATTATCTTTATTCTTGCGGTCTTTAATGTGCATGCTCGTGATGCGGTCATGTTTTGCTTCGATTAAAGCTAATAAAGTCGCTGTTGTATTAGGGCCACCTGCGGCAATGTAATGTCCACAATCTAAGTTCAAGGAATTGTATGGTGATTGGGCTAATGCCACATCCCATGCCGTATCTGTCGCTTGCGTG
Organism: Cytophagaceae bacterium; assembly: GCA_947486835.1. GTDB lineage: Bacteria > Bacteroidota > Bacteroidia > Cytophagales > Spirosomataceae > Aquirufa. The sequence continues at coordinate 272 of CANKVC010000187.1, forward strand.
TGTGCATGGTATCCGATGTATACTTTATGCTTGGATGCTAAATCGCCTAATCTCTGTGATTGTTTTGGATCTGTAGGTAATTCAATCGTTACTGAATTTGCTCCTAAGGCTTTCGCTGCTTTTAACGCGTATTCAACCTCTCCATCGGTATTATTTGGACCTAAAGCGTTGGGTTTAAATGCATATATTGAAATCCCGGCTTTGTTGAACATTTTTCTTACTTCAACAAACTTATCCATCGATACACTTGAACGCCAATCAGCTACATCTTTATTGTATTTTGCCATAGCTGCCCTTTGCTCATCTGTCATCTGCTGACGTGGCTGACCTGGAACATAATTCGGTCTAGCCATTGTATTTTTTGGTTTGCCCGCATATTCTTCAGGGGCATCTCCCATTAATTCAATCGCACTAATGTTACATTCTACACAGTATTTAATTAAATCATCAACACTACCAGGCATGCTGCGGAATGAATACGTGATGGCTCCAATTTGAACACCTCCAAATTTAGAATTTGGCTTTCCTGCAAATAATGTGCTTGAAACAGCTGCCTGACTTGCCCATAAAACTCCTAAAGAAGCTAATGACCCGTTGATCAAAAATTGACGACGAGATTGATTGTTTTGATTTGACATATTGAAATAGGTTTTATTGTAAATTTTAATGTACCACAATGATATAATAATTTTTGAGAATTTTTACCCTTGAAGGTAATTTTTGCGACGAAATTTTAATTTCCTGCTATATCAATGGATATCTTTAAAATGCCCAGAATTCAATCGGTTTGAAGGGTATTTTTTTCATCATTAAGATTAATTATTTCTAAAAATAATGAAATAATGCTTAATTTGTCGTCACAAGTGATTTTATCACGAGAAACCTAGCTTACACAATGACTTCATCTATTTCCTCCGAACAGGTCGACAAGAAAAAACTTCGTAAAGTTATCGCCGCCTCATCTGTCGGAACCCTAATTGAATGGTACGATTTTTATATTTTTGGTAGCTTGTCCGTCGTGATAGCCACTAAATTTTTTCCTTCTGATAACCCCACCGCTGCGTTTTTATCTACCTTGGCTACTTTTGCCGCAGGTTTTGTGGTCCGACCTTTTGGTGCTTTGTTTTTTGGGCGCTTAGGGGATTTGATTGGCCGTAAATATACCTTCATGGTTACTTTGTTGATCATGGGTTTTTCAACTTTCGCGATCGGTTTAATTCCGGGTTATGAGACCATCGGTTTTATTGCTCCTTTGCTTGTTTTGATTTTGAGATTATTGCAGGGCTTGGCCTTAGGTGGTGAATATGGGGGTGCGGCAACATATGTGGCCGAACATTCAGAGCCGGGAAAAAGAGGGTATCGAACCGCTTGGATTCAAACTACCGCTTCATTAGGCTTATTTATTTCATTATTGGTCATTTTGGCAACTAAAAAATCGATGAGCGCGGAAGCCTTCGCGAATTTCGGTTGGCGTATCCCATTCCTCATATCCATCGTCATGGTGGGTATATCATATTTCATTCGTAAAAATATGGACGAGTCGCCCATGTTCGAAAAGGCAAAACAGGAAGGGAAAATTGTCGCAAACCCACTAAAAGAATCTTTTGGTAAAAAATTGAATTTCAAATTTGTTTTATTGGCCTTATTTGGAGCCACGATGGGCCAAGGAGTCGTCTGGTACACGGGTCAGTTTTATGCCCTTTCTTTCCTTCAAAAAGTAGCCAATATAGAATTTGAGCAAAGCAATTACATCATTGCTGCTTCTTTAGCTGGGGGCACTGGATTTTTCATCTTTTTTGGTTGGCTCTCAGATAAAATTGGCCGAAAAGCAGTCATGCTAACCGGAATGTTATTAGCCATTTGTACCTACCGACCCATTTATCAAGCTATGTATGAAGCTGCTGATGTGTCCCTAAAAACAGAAGTGGCTGGTTCAAAGGTGATTCATACGGACTATTTCATGATACCGAATAGTGTCGATTTGAAGAAGACGGTAAAAACGGAATTTTCGTATACAGATGGTTCCAAATTGACATTAGAGGAATCATCGTTGACCACGATTTTTCCAGGTAAAAATCCCAAAAAACCGGAAGTAAAAAGGATCGTTCAAGTGGGTTCATCTAGTTTTTGGTTTTTAATTTTGTTGGTATTTATCCAAGTTTTGTACGTAACCATGGTGTATGGGCCGATTGCTGCATTTCTAGTTGAGATGTTCCCAACCGCTATTCGCTACACCTCTATGTCTTTGCCCTATCACATTGGAAATGGAATTTTTGGAGGATTACTTCCGGCGGTGGCGACCTATTTAGCTGCTAAGGCTAGCACGGCTAATGAAGTGGCTGTTGCCGCTGGCCAAGCAATTCCTTATGATAAACCTTATTTAGAGGGTTTATGGTATCCCATTATTATTGGCGGGGTATGCTTTGTGATAGGACTCTTGTATGTCAATGGAAAAGATAAAGAAATTAACGATTAATTATGAATGGAATAAGACAGATTTTTGGAATAGTTTGGGTCTTGCTCGGCTTAGCCGCAGGATACTTTTTGGTCTTTGAACAATCATTGAAATTGTTTGAAAAAGGAGGGATGGACAACATTGTTCCTGCCATCATTTATACGTTTATTTTAGCGCCTTTGTTGACCGGAGGCATGTGTATCTTTGGGGTTTATGCCTTGCAGAATGAGTATAAAAGAGTTGATTAAATAGCCTTGAAAATGAATTTACAAGTAAAATCTTTTGAAGAGTACCAACAATCGTACCAATTAAGCGTCGATAATCCTGAAGTTTTTTGGGCCAATATAGCCGAGCATTTTACGTGGAAAAAGAAGTGGGATCGCGTATTGGATTGGAATTTTTCAGAACCCAAAATTGAATGGTTTGGAGGCGCAAAATTAAATATCACAGAGAATTGTTTAGACAGGCATTTAGAAAATAATGGGGATGACATTGCGATTATTTGGGAGTCCAATGATCCCGATGAAGCATCAAGAAATATTTCCTACCGAGAATTACACCAACAAGTGTGCACGTTTTCTAACGTGCTTAAGCAGAATGGAGCTAAGAAAGGGGATCGTATATGCCTTTATATGCCCATGATTCCTGAATTGGAAGTGGCCGTGCTAGCTTGTG
>CANKVC010000188.1 GCA_947486835.1 Cytophagaceae bacterium
CGGTTTTTTGTGGTGAATCCATGTTTTCCAAAGTTCCCAATTCCTCCAAAGTAGCTTTTCATTATTTAATTCAAATTTTAAATGCGAACCAATTTGAATGGTTGGACACCCAATTTATCAACGATAACGTGTTAAGGTATGGGGCAATTGAAATTTCTCGAGATACTTACCTGCGTCGATTAGCGAAAGCTTTGAAAAAAAAATGTAAATTCGAATTGATTCATACCCTATGATTTTATCACCCATTACACATTCGGAAGAAGTTGTTCATATAAAGGACTTGGATACCAACAAGATTATCGATTTATATCGGCGTGATTTTGGCATCGATGTGATACCAGAATTGGGGAATTTTCCGCAAATCGGTATGTATCAATGCAAGTCAAGCCTACTTCGCTTTTATGCCCACTATGAAGAAATTGCGGGCAAGGATGCTTTTTATTGCCAACTAGCACAGAAATACGCCTCCTATTATTCAGAAGATAAATGGGAGTTTAACGCAGTACTACCTTATTTCAAAAAGAAATCCAAGGTGTTGGAAATCGGTTCGGGAAATGGCTACTTTTTGGATAAGCTAAAAAAGCTACAAATAAAGGATATCACGGGTTTGGAAATTTCCAGTGATGCGGCAAAGACATGCCAACAAAAAGGCCATCAGGTGATTAACTCGCCGATCGAAGATTTGAATGAAGAGAAAACCTACGATGTCATTTGTTCCTTTCAGATATTTGAACATTTGCCTAATGTGGATGCGACCTTATTGAAATCCATCAAATTACTCGAAAAAGATGGACTTTTAATGATTTCAGTGCCCAACAACCTTTCCTTGTTGTTTTCGTTGGATCCTTACCATACCTTAAATTTGCCACCACATCATGTGATGCTTTGGGATGAGATTTCATTGAGAAAAATAGCCAAGCTTTATGATTTAGAGGTGGTCGACATATTGAAATCGGAGGCTACCATCTCAGAGAAAAGCCGTATTTATAAATTGCAATTGGTCGGTATTTTTGGATCCTTCTTTGGTTCTATCTTTCATACATTGACTCGTTTTTGGGCTAAAAACCTGATGGGTCAGCGCTATGGTGCGGCCATCATTGCGATTTATCGAAAGAAATAAAATTCAATTTTTCGAGCTTTTGAGCTACCTTTGAACTTTTTACAATCAGTATATGTCAAAGTCGATTTTAGTCATCAAGTTTGGTTCCTCTTCCATCACCCATGCAAATGGGGAGGTGAATGAGCAGACTTTGGAAAAAATCGCGGCCCAAGTAGCTACCTTGCAACCTAATTTTCACATCGTGTTGGTTTCTTCCGGTGCGGTTGCGGCGGGAAAATCCGTGATCAAAAATTACAAAGGAACTTTATCAGAACGCAAAGCAGCGGCGGCCGTCGGCAATCCACTTTTGATCGCTAAATACAGCCATTATTTTCAAAAATATGGGATAGCCATCGCTCAGTCACTCTGCGAAAGGCATCATTTTTCGCAAAGAGAACAGTTTTTACAATTAAAGGAAACATATCAGGAACTTTGGAAAAATGGGGTGATTCCGATTGCCAATGAAAATGACGTGGTGAGTAATGTGGAATTGAAATTTTCCGATAATGATGAGTTGGCTACCTTAATTGCCACCGGATTTGGAGCCGAAAAGTTATTGATCAGTACGTCAGTGGGCGGTTTATTAGATGCAAACGGCAAAATCATTCGCCAGGTACAAAAAGTTGACTCCGATATTTTATCCGTGGTGAGCCATGATACTTCTTCTTCGGGATTGGGTGGAATGATTTCTAAATTAACCTTTACCCGACTAGCTTCTAGGTTAGGGATCAAGGTGGTCATTTTTGGCTTAGACCAAGGCCGTGGCATTATAGACGCCATGGAAGAAAAAATTGGAACTGTTTTCGAGGCCCAAGAAGCAAGCTTGTCGGCGCGTCAAAAATGGCTAGCCACCGGAAGTTTAATTGCCGGAAAAGCCGTTTTAGATAAAGGGGCTGTGAAGGCCATAGGCCAACGAAAAAGTTTACTTTCCGTCGGGGTAATCGAATATCTAGGGGATTTCGACAAAGGAGAAGTGATTGAATTATTGGACATCTCTCGGAACCCAGTGGCTATTGCCCGTGCTAGGTGCTCGAAATCTGAACTCCAACAAGCTGTATCGAGCATTGAAGTGGCCCATGCAGATGATATCGTCATCTGGTAAATTGCTTACGCAATCACCACCGCCTTACCACTTTCCACATCCTGTTCCACCACTTTATACTTCACATTTTCTTTGGTGCTGCCATCCATGTATTGTACCGTCACGCGCTGATTGCGATCCGCAATCTTAATCGCCTGGCGCGGTGCTACTCGCTCGACTGATCGTTGGGATGGATCATGGTAATCCATGTCCGAACCAACTTCCGAGCCAGAAGCTAAACCACCCACCAAAGAGGAAATAGCTTCATCTTTGCTTAATTGGAGTTTTGGTGCCTTTTCTTTACTAGGTTTTTGAGATTGGTTCGTCGACTGTACCTCCGGAATTTCCGCTTTGATCACAAAACTAATCGTGTCCATATTCACCCTCGCCACAAATCGCTGAAATAAATTCACCGCCTCAAACTTATAAATCAATAATGGATCTTTTTGCTCAAATACCGCATTTTGCACCGACTGCTTTAAGTCGTCCATCTCGCGTAAATGTTCTTTCCACTCTTGGTCAATCAAAGATAAAGTGATGAATTTCTCCATCTCCGTCAGCACTTCTTTGCCGTTTGAATCAATCGTTTTTTGTGCATCCACGACCACCCCAGTGACCATCGCACCATTGGAAATAGGTACTTGGATTCCGGAATATCCTTGGCGCTGTGCCTCGCGTGCGACCTCAATCACCTGCTTGCCTATGGCTTCGTTTTTCGACTTATAATGCTGCTCGGCAGCTAAAAACAATTTCTCTGTCTTCGCATCCGGCGACATTTTAGTAAACTCCTCTTCACCGAACGGCGGCTCCATGCCTAATAACTCGATCACCTTTAATTCTAATTCAGTATAGCCAGTATAAGAAGTTGAGATGTCTTGACACACGTCAAACAAAATATTGATGATGTCCAACGATAAACGCTCGCCCAAAAGTGCATTTTGCCGACGCTTGTAAATCGCATTTCTTTGGTAATTCATTACGTCATCGTATTCCAATAAACGCTTTCGAATCCCAAAGTTGTTTTCTTCTACTTTCTTTTGTGCTCGCTCAATCGACGAAGTAATCATCGAATGCTGAATCACTTCCCCCTCATCCATGCCCAGTCGGTCCATTACTTTCGCAATACGATCCGAACCAAATAAACGCATTAAATTATCTTCCAAGGAAACAAAAAACTGAGAAGACCCCACGTCACCTTGTCGGCCTGCGCGACCT
>CANKVC010000189.1 GCA_947486835.1 Cytophagaceae bacterium
ATCCTTATTTGCGTCCAATCTATGATGCTTTGGATGTTATGATTCCCCAAGAAAAGCTTAAATTTTATTTGGAAAATCGGACCATCGAAATCGCCCCTTTAGCCTATATGCGTGGTAGAACGTTAAATAAGGCTTTTATTCTTCTGGACGAAGCCCAAAATACGACTTCGATGCAAATGAAAATGTTTCTAACCAGAATGGGTATTCAATCAAAAACCATTATAACGGGTGATAAATCACAGGTCGACCTACCTAAAAATCAAACTTCTGGTTTAGGAGATGCGGAGCGGATTCTTGCCGGAATTGAAGGAATTGCCTTTGTGGAATTGGATGGTTCTGATGTAGTGCGTCATCGATTAGTTCGCGAGATTATTGAAGCTTACGGAAAGCAATCGAAATAAAGATGTCCAATGTAAAAATTATTCAAGCGGATAATCCAGCCTTAATTGACCAAGTATTTGCTATTCGAACTGAAGTATTCGTTCACGAACAAAAGTGTTTACCCTCTGAGGAATTTGACGAATTAGATGCTGTTGCCCAACATTATTTGCTTTTTGAAAATGAATTGGCCGTTGCTACAGGGCGTTTTCGCAAAACAGATAAAGGGATTAAAATAGAACGTATTGCAACACTTAGTCAATACCGTGGAAAAGGCTATGCGACCGAGCTCTTACATCATTTAATGGAAGTTGCGCAGACCACTTATACGGAGGCTAATTGTTTTTATTTACACGCACAAGTAAGTGTTAAGCCGCTGTATGAAAAATTAGGCTTTATGTCGTATGGAAATACATTTATTGAGGCTGATATCGTACATCAAGCCATGGAGAAATCAATAAATACCTAAACAATCATACATTAAGTTGATGTAAACTCAATGTATGATTGATTTAAATAAGGTATTGTAATTTTAAAAAGGCAAATCATCTCCACTTTCCGTGGCTAATGGAGGAAATTGATATCCTCCTGCTGGACTTGGTTCAACATTCGGGGGAACGCTTGGACTTGATCCAGTGCGATCTAATTTATAAGCTCTAATTTCCGTATACCAGCGATCATTATATTCTCTGGATTCTACATTAAATTGAACTTTAACAATTTCACCCTCTTGTACGGGAGTTAAATCTTGTGTTTTATCTCCCCAAACCGACATGCATACTTTTTTAGGGTATTGATCTTGAGTTTCAAGTACAAATTCTTGTTTGATCCAATTTGTACCATTTTTACCTGTTCCTGTAACCTCAGGTAATTTTTTGATTAATTTTCCGCTTAGTTCTAAAGCCATTTTAATAATAATTTTGAGTATTTCGAATTGTTGGCAAGTAAGTAAATTATTGGTAATTTTGCTAACCGTTTTGGCGATGTGGTGAAATTGGTAGACACGCTACCTTGAGGTGGTAGTGCCGTTAAGGTTTGGGAGTTCGAATCTCCCCATCGTCACTTTTTGTTTAATCTGTAAATCATGTTGAAGATGAAACCTTACAGTGTATTGCTTTATTATAACTATACCCCTATTGCTGATCCCCAGAATCGTATAGGGAGAAACATCACCTTTTTTGTATACAGAACCGTATTTTAGGACGGATTATTGTAGCGAGCGAAGGTTTGAATGGGGCCGTTTCTGGTACTCATGCGGATTGCAAAAATTATATGGACTGGCTTAAAAGCGATCCGGTTTTTCAAGGAACCGATTTTGATTTTAAAATTGAAAAGCATGATGCGCATACCTTTGCCAAATTGCATGTCCGTGTAAAAAATGAAATCGTTCATTCGGAATTACCTGTTAACCCTTTAGAACGTACGGGTAAACATTTGAAACCTGCCGAGTTCAAAAACATGCTTAAGAATGATCCGGATGTCGTTTTGGTCGATATGAGATCAAATTATGAACATGAATTAGGCCGCTTTAAAGGAGCTTATACGTTTGATATGGAAAATCTTCGAGATCTACCCGATCATGTGCACGAAATCGAACACCTTAAAAATAAAAAGGTGATTACATATTGTACCGGTGGAATTAAATGTGAAAAAGCTTCCGCCTATTTGTTAGAAAAAGGATTTACGAATGTATACCAATTGCACGGTGGAATTATTAAGTATGGTTTAGAAGAAGGTGGTGAAGACTTTGACGGTTCCTGTTATGTTTTTGATAATCGCGTGGCGACCCTCGTTAATTCCATTAATCCGGAAGTAATCTCAAAATGCCATGTTTGTGATTCATTATCTGACCATATGGTGAACTGCGCTAATCCAGAATGCAATGAACATTTAGCTATTTGCCCTACTTGCTTACACGAAATGGATGGTGCCTGTTCTCAATCGTGCAAAGAACACCCTCGCAAGCGTCCATACAATGAAAAAGGGTATTATTCAAAGCAATCTGTGGGTTATTCACCTGAATTAGGCTTCAAATCTTTTGGGCGTAATCTGAAAATTGAGAAAAAGAAAATTAATTAATTTGATTTGCTAATTACTTCTTTGACTCTAAATTCGACGATTTGTTTGATTAAATCGATGGGTATGGGTTGGCTATAAAGGAATTTAATTGATCCTTTTGCACCCTCATAAATCGATAGTTGCTCCTGAAATTCCCTTATTCCGCTTGGCGTCGGATAAAATCCTAGATGATTATTCCACGCGGCAAAATGCACTAAGTTTTTCTTGTATTTAAAGGTAGGCATTCCATAGGCCAATAATTCCTCTGTTCCATCTGGAACAACGCTTCGAATGGCTTCGCAAACTTCAATCAAGATCTTTTGAGTATTTTCAGGAAACGATGCAATATATTCTTCCATGCTTAATTTTGATTGACATATTTACTACGGACGAATAAAAATAGTGGAAAAGCAAAGGCATATCCAATGAGTATTGTCAGCAAGACATAAAGGTAGTGGTATTTTATTTTTAATCTTCTCCCCTCACTTAAGATAAAAAATGTACCTGCTATAGCGCCCGTCCAAAAATCCAACGTTAAACTCTTCGCATAATCATCCTGAATCCACGTGCTTTGAACAAATTCGAGTACATCAAAATTCCCTTCATGAAAAGCAACTCCTTTCATGGCAAAATAAAATGTGAAACCTCCTCCAATGATCGATAATAATAAATAAAAATATGATTCGTTTTTCATAGTAATTGATTGATTTTAAGTGTTTTACCTCTAAATTCTAATTCATCTCCTACCCTTTTCCCTTTAAATAATTGGCCTATCGGGGAATCTAGGGATATCGCATAGATGATTTCAGCATTGATTTCAACCTTTCCCAACCCTATTGATATATAATAAATGCCTTGATCTGTTATGATGAGGCAACCTAGGTCA
>CANKVC010000190.1 GCA_947486835.1 Cytophagaceae bacterium
ACGCAATTTTTTGAAAATCGGTGGATTTTAATTGGGCCGGTACCTCGGGGATCATCATCCAAAAACCGATCGAAGCCGTGTTTTGATCTGGCTTTGTTTTCGAATTTTTAAACTCCCAAACTAAGTCTTGTTTTCCAGCTAAGGAAGGAATTTTATAGAAAGCATAAGCCCAACCTTTCGACCAAAGGCCTTTGGGTTTGGCATATTTTTCCTGCAAAGTGGTATCTAATTTTAAGCGCGTAACGATAGGCCCTGTTTTTGTTCCTTGGCGAATCGTAATATAGGTAGGCGCAGGGCCAGAGTTTTTACAAGCGATCATTAAGCTTGTTTTCCCCATTAATGGCACGGCTTTAAATCGGACCGATCCTCCATTTCTTACGGCCAAATATTTGTTATCTGCCAGTGCCCCGTTGACAAATTGGTCTGCCCAATGGGGATGAATTTTAGGTTCTACAAAACGCAAGGTTTGAGTCCACTCCTTTTGTATTTGCTTGGGTTGAGCTAATAAATAATTCTTTAAACTATCCAATTTTCCTTGGTCTTGCTGCTTGAAATGGCGATAATTAGGTGAATCATCTGGGATATCCTCATCCCGCGAATTATTAAAATAGGCCATGAACTTATAATATTCTTCGTGGCGAATGGGATCGTAAGGATGTGAATGACATTGCACACATCCAAAACTTGTTCCCTGCAACACTTCCCAAGTGGTATTCACTCGGTCTAAGATAGCCGCAGTTCTAAATTCCTCATCTTCGGTTCCTCCCTCGTCGTTGTTGGTCGTATTCCGATGAAAAGCCGTGGCAACATAATCGGATTCCGTGGGGTTAGGCAATAGGTCGCCGGCCAATTGCTCTTTTAAAAATTGGTTGTAAGGTTTATTTTGATTGAACGCGGAGATGACATAATCACGGTATTTCCAAATGGTTCGCGCATCGTCTTTTTCATATCCTTTTGTGTCTGCATATCGAGCTAAATCCATCCACATCGACGCCCATTTTTCGCCAAAATGCTGGGATTTCAATAATTTATCTACTTGTTTTTCATAGGCATTGCTTGACGCATCTGCTTCAAATTCTTGATATTCTTCCGGGGTGGGTGGCAATCCAGTTAGATCTAAATACAGTCTGCGTAATAAATCTGGTTTTGATGCTTTTTCGGCATGGCTTAACCCTTGCTTTTTTTGTTCCGCTGCTACAAAATAGTCGATCTCATTGGTCTCCCAACCAGATTTAAATCCGATGAAGGCGAGGGCTCTGCTCCACCAATTGCCATTTGGAATGGAAGGCTCTTTTAGGGGTTGGTATGCCCAATGTTCTCCCCAGCGCGCACCTTCTTTAACCCATGTGGTTAAAATGTCGACCTCCTCTTTTGTCAATGAAGGCCTTTGATAAGGCATTTTTTCTTCCGGATTTTTGGAATGCAAGCGTTGAATGAAACTCGAGTTTTCCGGTTGGCCTGGAATGATAGCCGGCTTGCCCGACTTCGTTTTCCCCAAAGCCTCTTCTTGGAAAAGGAGGCTAAATCCACCTTGTTTTTTCACACCTCCGTGGCAGGCGATGCAGTTTTTATTTAAGATAGGTTTGACCTGTGTGCTATAATCGACGGTGTAGGTCGGCCCAGAGCCCATTTGGAAAAAAGTCCAAATCCCTCCCAATATCATAGCCCCAAAAAGAATGATTGCTTTCATGATTTAGGCTAAAATAGGTTTAATGACTTTTCCATAAACATCAGTCAGTCGGAAATTTCTTCCTTGGAAAGGAAACGTAAACTCCTCATGATTAAATCCAAGGCAATGCAAAATAGTTGCCTGAAGGTCATAAATGGATGTTTTTCCATTGACCGTCGCATAACCCAGTTCATCCGTTTCCCCAAAACTAAAACCAGGTTTTATCCCGCCACCCGCGAGCCACATCGTGAATGCGTCTGTGTGATGATCCCGACCAAAATAATCTTGAGTCTTTCCTTCTCGGTTTTCTTGCATGGGTGTGCGCCCAAATTCCCCACCCCAAACGACCAAGGTTTCATCTAACAAACCTCTTTGTTCTAAGTCGATGAGCAGAGCCGAAATCGCGCGATCTGTTTCTAAACATTTTTGATGCAATCCGTAGTCGACCGACCCACTTTTACTCGTTCCGTGTGAATCCCAACCCCAGTCAAACAATTGGACAAAGCGAACGCCTTGCTCGACCATTTTACGGGCGAGTAGGCAGTTGTTGGCAAATGCCTCTTCCCCCGGTTTTGTTCCATATAATTGATGGATGTATTCAGGCTCCTTGCTGATGTCCATGACTTCGGGGACCGAGCTTTGCATTTTATAAGCCATCTCATATTGAGCAATTCGAGCAACTGTTTCTGGGTCCCCAAATTCCTTAAACGTTTCTTCATTGACCGAATTGATTGCGTCAATGCTTGCTTTTCGGATATCAGTATTGACACCTTCTGGGTTTTGAATGAATAAAACGGGTTCGCCAGCGGATCTACATTGGACGCCTTGGTACACGGAGGGGAGGAATCCGCTTCCCCAGGCCGACTTCCCCGCGTCGGGGTTTTTGCCGCCGGAAGCGAGGACCATAAATCCGGGTAAATTTTCATTTTCAGATCCTAAACCATATGAAACCCATGAACCTAAAGAGGGCCGACCTAATCTTGCTGAACCCGTATGCATGAGCAATTGGGCCGGCGCATGATTGAATTGATCCGTGTACATCCCTTTTAAGAAGGTTATTTTGTCGGATTGCGTGGCCAAATGGGGCATGTGATCGGAGATCCAATGTCCTGATTTTCCGTGTTGGGCAAATTTAGCTTTGGGTCCTAATAAATTAGGTATGCCTCGAATGAAGGCAAATTTCTTTCCTTCAATTAATTCTTTGGGACATTCTTTCCCGTCAAATTTCGCTAGGACCGGTTTGTAGTCAAATAGTTCTAGTTGGGAAGGCGCCCCAGCCATATGTAAAAATATAACGGATTTTGCCTTACCAAAATGGGGAGGAATTTTAAAAGCTGTGTTTTGAGGTTTGCCAGAAGGCTGGCAATTCCAAAGCGTAGATCCCAAAGCAAGGGAGCCAATACCCGTTCCTAGGGTATTTAAAAAATGCCTTCTTGTGGCTAAAATAGCTTCATTTTCAATAGCCTCTTTAAATATTTTTTCCATAGCGTGATTAATCCATGATGGGTCTACCTTTTGTTTCTGGCAAATAAATAATACCTACAATCACCGTGATCGCAGCCAAGGTGATGGGGTAAAAAATTCCGGCAAAGTTGGAATGTGTTGCGGCGCCTAACCAAGGGGC
>CANKVC010000191.1 GCA_947486835.1 Cytophagaceae bacterium
CGATCGCATTACGTGGGATACCATTCGTAAAAAATGGACGATTCATGATTACCGAATTAGGAATTTAATGCCTGGAAAAACAGGAATTATATCAGGTGTAAAAATTGACACGACCTTAAATTTATTTCCCAAAGACTTTCAAAATAAGCATCTCTTGCACGAAACTTTTACCTTGCCTGAACTCAATCGGCACATCGATTTAGTTCGTTCGCGGGGAGCTGATGGCATAGAGGTCTTTTTAATTGAAAAGTATTTACGCTATGCCAATCCCATTTCTGTGATCATTTTAACGATCATTGGCTTCTTAGTTTCTGCGCGTAAATCTAGGGGTGGCGTAGGATTTCAAATTGCCCTTGGATTTAGCTTGGCCTTTATTTACATCTTGTTTTTCATGATGAGTAAGGGAATTGCTGAAGGCGGGGGAATGCCGCCGTTATTGGCAGTATGGCTTCCAAACATCGTTTTTGGCGCTGTAGGTGTCGGACTTTATTATACATTACCTCGATAAGATGAAAACGGCTCCTCGCTTATTGGACTATTTCAAAATCCATTTCATTGTCATCATTTATGCTTTCACGGCCATTTTAGGCAATGCGACTCAGGCAAACACGCTCACCATCGTATTTGTCAGATGTGTGATCGCGTCGATTAGCTTGGCTTTGATTATTCGTTACAGTAAAAAAAGTTTTCGGGCAAGTAAGTCGGTTTTATGGGTATGGATTTTAAATGGGGGATTTGTCGCGTTGCATTGGTTATTGTTTTTTGGCGCGGCAAAAGTTTCTACGGTGGCCATGTGTCTTGCAGGCTTATCTACGCAAACATTTTGGACCTCATTGATTGAGCCTATTGCCAAGAAAGTGCGCATTTCGATGATTGAAGTATTTTTAGGCTTACTCGTGATCGCGGCCTTGGTGATTATCTTTTCGGTCGAACAAGCGCAGTGGCTCGGGTTGCTTATGGGCATTGCATCTGGATTTTTTGGTGCCCTATTTTCGGTGATTAATGGCCAATTCACGCATACCCATGATCCGAAATTAATCACATTTTATGAGATGATTGCAGCCGGAATCATGACCGGGATTGTTTGGAGTTTTGGGGCATTTGATGGGCTTACTGGATATTTCCCGTTGGGACTCGACTGGATCTGGATTGGAATTTTAGCGTTGGTTTGTACCGTGTACGCGTATACGGAAACCATCCATTTATATAAAGTTTTCTCTGTTTTCTCCATCAACTTAGTCATCACCTTGGAGCCTGTTTATGGAATGATTTTGGCGATTTATATTTTTGGTAGCAAAGAAATTATGCAACCCGGCTTTTATTATGGGACCATTTTGCTTGTTCTAACCGTCATGGCACACCCATTTTTAAAAAAATCCAATAAATTGGCCTAAAAAAATCTATTTTCTCTTCCCCTTTGTCAAAAAGCTTTTTTAGCTTTACTAACTTTTGAAAAGTTAGTAAAGCTGGAAAAAGCTAATCACAAAAATTAAAAAGAAATAAATAAAATTATAATTTACCTGTTCAATTTAAACCTATTCATTAAATGAAAAAGTACAACGTAGCCATTGTGGGCCTAGGTTTTGGGGCTGAATTTATCCCGATTTATTTAAAACATCCTTTGGCTAATATGTATGCCATTTGCCAACGAAATGCTGAAAAACTGCAAGCGATCGGTGATGCATACGGAATCGAAAAACGCTATACTGATTTTGAAGAATTGATTAAAGACCCGGCTGTTGACGTCGTTCATATAAACTCTCCCATCCATTTACATGCCGAGCAAACCCTCAAAGCTTTATTGGCCGGAAAACATGTAGCATGTACCGTTCCTATGGCCACGAGCGTAGAAGAATGCAAGGCCATCGTGGAGGCGTCCCGTAAAATGGGGAAAAAATACATGATGATGGAGACCGTGGTTTATTCCAGAGAGTTTTTGTACATCAAAGAGCTTTACGACAAAGGGGAATTAGGAAAAATACAGTTTTTGAAAGCTTCACACCAACAAGAAATGGACGGATGGCCTGATTACTGGCCAGGACTTCCGCCGATGCACTATGCCACCCATTGCGTGGGACCTGTGGCGGGATTGTTGCGCTTAGAGGCGGAATATGTGTCTTGTTTTGGATCAGGAACCATTCGCGAAGAATTAATTTCCCATTATAATTCACCATTTGCCGTTGAGTCAGCACATATCAAATTCAGAGATTCTGATTTAAGCGCGATGGTTTATCGCTCTTTATTTGACGTAGCAAGGCAATACCGGGAAAGTTTTGAGGTCTATGGGTCTAAAAAATCGGTGGAATGGCCTTTGATAGAAGGCGAAGAATTAATTGTTCACACCGCCAAAAAGCCAGAACCCGAAATTCCAGAAAAAGTAGCCACTCCCGATTACGCTCATTATTTGCCCGAAGAAATTCAACGATTTACGACCAAAGGCGTATATGATGAAGACGAAAATCAACACCTTTCCTTTACACAAGGGGGAGGTCATGGCGGATCACATCCACATTTAGTCAATGAGTTTTTGCAAGCTTTAGCCGCGGATCGTGACCCTTTCCCAAATGCTCCAACATCTGCCAATTGGACTTCAGTGGGTATATTAGCCCACGAATCGGCTTTACAAGGTGGAAAAATTATTGAAATACCAAAATTCTAAAAGCCGAAAAATGACGGCCAACAAAACCTATTGGAAATGAAAAAATTATTCATTGTATTGTTTTCGATTTGTTCAATTGTGACCACTTTGGCACAAAATGCTCCAAAAGGCAGAAGACTCCAGCTCCTATTTTTAGGGGATAAAGGGCATCATAAGCCATTTGACAGATACCCATCGTTGCAATCTGCCGTGGGGGTCAAGGGGATGAACATCACTTATACCGATAACTTAAAGGACTTAAATGATGATTATTTAAACAAATTTGACGCCTTAATTATATTTGCCAATCAGGATTCCATCGCCGCTCCTCAGGAAAAAGCCCTATTAAAATATGTGGCTTCTGGACATGGATTAGTGGCCTTACATTGTGCTTCCTGGTGTTTTAGAAATTCTCCTGAATTTGTCAAAATGGTGGGGGGCCAATTTTGGCGCCATAAAATGGATTCTATTCGAATCAAAAATGAACTGCCAGGGCACCTAGCATTAAAAGATTTTCCAGGGATAAAGACCGTGGATGAAACCTATTTGCACAGTAAATTACAGCCCGACAATATCGTTTTACAGTCCAGAATTATTGGGCCAGAACAAGCAAAAGATAAGCCTGGTGCAAGCACAGAGCCATATA
>CANKVC010000192.1 GCA_947486835.1 Cytophagaceae bacterium
CTTTGAGGTCGATCCTATTTGGGTACGAGTCATCCTGCTGGTAGGTTTCTTTGGATTGATTCCTCTTTTGTACGTTGGGAATTTTGTTTTTTGGGCTTATGTGATTTGCTGGATCGCAATTCCGGGTGAAATTAATCTAGAGGCAAAATCTTATCGGAAGTTCTACCGTGATCCTGAAAAGAAGGTGATCGGAGGTGTGATGGCGGGAATTGCCGCTTATACGGGTTGGGACATAGGCCTACTTCGCATATTAGCCGTTATTTCATTGTTCTTTTTCGGGTCTGGCGCTGTAGCCTATATTTTTATTTTGGCAATTACCCCTGAGGCTAAATCATTAACGGATAAAATGGAAATGACTGGGGAGCCCATTACTTTAGAAAATATTGAAAGAAATATTAAAGAAACGGTCCAACCAGATTCAGCGGAGGAAAAACCCATTACTCGAATTTTACTTTTTCCTTTCCGTGCCTTTGCTGCTATTTTTACGGCATTGAAGCCCATTTTGACGGGTGTTCGTTGGTTTACTCAATATCTTGTAGGTATCGTTTTATTGATCATCTCAGTTGCGTTCATGCTCGCATTAGTTGTTTTAACAACCGCAGGTATTTCGGGTTTTGATCATGGGCAAGTGGGCATATCTTTTGGAGAGGCAGTCCCCATCTTTTTATTGGCACAAGATTTACCCGCTTGGGCTGTTTACGCAGCATATGCTGTCATCATTCCCATGATTTTGGGGATTGGGATCGGCGGGGTTTCTTTATTGGCCAATCGGAAATTAACGAATAAGATTTATAAGTATACGTCTACGGCTGTCGCAATCATTGGTTGGATTGGATTAGTTGCCGCCTTTAGTATGGTCGGTCGCAATTTTCAGCGCACAGCTTCTTTGAACCAAATCAAGGAAATTACAGCGGATTCAACCTATGTGTTTGATTTGAAACGTGAATCTCAAGAGAACATCTGGGAGAAAATGCTGGGAAATACAATTCTTGCAGATGAGTTTTTAGACGATGATGAATTTTTAGATGATGACGAATGGCACGATATTAATCGAAATGGTTTTTCACGTGCTTCTATAAGTTTAGAAGGCTACGATGGAAAGACGATTCAAGTCATTATGTTTGCCAAATCCAATGGGAAAACACGCGCTGACGCAGAATTGAATGCTAAGTCCATCGATTATCAATGGGTCCAAAAAGGCAATCAAATCGAGATGGATAGCCATTTTGGTTTAAAGAATTTCAAATTTAGAAACCAACGCATGCGCATAAAAGTGCTCATTCCTTATGGCGCTTCTTTTGGAATGACACGTGATTTTGCTTTGTATATTGAAAACCTATTGGATGCCGGATATTTTAAAAATGAAGAAAACGACCTGTTTGTTGGTTCCAAATGGGCATTTACCCCTAGCAAAGGATTGATTTGTTTGAACCGTGAGCCTCAAACTAACAGCGATTCCGATGAATCTGATTCAGATGATTCTGATTTTTCTGACAATCCTAAGCTACCTAACTCGGACAATTCTAAGAATAAAGAAGATGACAATATAAGCTTTTCAATTACCAAAACCCTACCAGCTTTTTCGAGTATTGAGTTATTGGAATCAGAAACGGCAGCTATTTCCATTACTCAAGGTCCAATATATCAAATCTCTTATAAATCGGCCGATCAAATGAATGACTTTTCTAGCTCAGCGAAGGTGGACCAAGGGGTACTAAAGTTTCCAAAAGTCCAATCAGGCCTTGAGATTACAATCCAAACGCCCAGCCTAAAGAAAATAAGTTTGGGTGGAAATAGCCGAACGACTTTGACCGGGTTTGATTTGGATAATTTAGACGTACTATTATCGGGTTTCCATAGTTTGACATTAAATGGCAAATCGAAGCAACTCCAAGTATCGGCCAATGAATCTTCTGAGTTATTGGCGGGTAATTGGCAAACCCAAAAAGCCTTCGTTTCCGTGTCAAACCAAGCTAAAATGGAACTTAATGCAAGCGAATTAATCAAAGGATTTAAAGGCGATCGTTCCGATGTCACGTTTAAACCCTATCCTAAATTAAATGTCCAATGGACTAAAAAAGGAAAAAAATAATAGATCGTGCAACGAAAACAATCTTAAGTACATCTTGTAGACATTCTGGAAATTTTTAAAGGTTTAACCAATCATATCAACGAATTCGATCACATGAAAAAAATCATATCTCTTCTTTTAATAAATCTGCTCATTTGCTTTTCCAGTTTTTCATTTGGATATCCTCATAAATTATATCCAAACAAAGGCCTTAAGAAATCCACTTTTAAATTCACTTATATGAAATTCAAATTTTTATCTTTTATCCCTCTTGTGTTTTTGACCATTAATTTATTTGGATTTCAGAACCCCACGTCAAAAAACTTTCGAGTAAATGCTTTCAATTCCTTGGAAATTGGGAACGCCTTTGAAATTCATATTCAAAAAGGGAATGTGTATTCTTTAACCGCTTTAGGTCGTGATGAAGATTTGCAGGAAATTGTATTAAAACAAAATGGCAATAATTTGAACGTATACCGAGATACAAAATGGTCATGGGGTTGGAATAATAAGGAATCAAAAAAAGTTATTTTAAAAATTACAATGCCTAAGATGACAATGGGTGACTTCTCGGGAGCCGCTAAGGTTTTTATCAATGGATTTACTGATGAGGAGCAAGTCCGACTTTCATTTTCGGGAGCCTCTAAAGTTGACATAGGCGAAATAAATGCAGACAAACTAATTCTCGATTTCTCAGGTGCTTCTAAAGCTA
This sequence comes from Cytophagaceae bacterium, assembly GCA_947486835.1. Taxonomy (GTDB): domain Bacteria; phylum Bacteroidota; class Bacteroidia; order Cytophagales; family Spirosomataceae; genus Aquirufa. The sequence goes on from CANKVC010000192.1 coordinate 2,784, forward strand.
AGATTTCTGGACATGTGGGCAAATTGGAAGTGGAAACTTCCGGAGCTAGCCAACTAATTTTGGACGATTTGTATGCGCGTGATGTGGATGTAAATTCGAGTGGAGCAAGTCATATCCAAGTAAACGCTCAAAAAACCTTGCAGGTAGATGCCTCAGGGGCAAGTAAAATAACCTATAAGGGCCGACCAAACATTAGTAAAGATGTTTCAGGGGCTTCTTTTGTTCAGCGGGCCGACTAAAAATTTCGTTCCCCAGCGGGAATGCGTGTTGGGATGTCATTTCCTTTTGGTGGAACCGGACAGGTGAATGTGGGATTGTAGGCGCAATAAGGAAAGTAGGCCTGATTGAAATCCACCAAAATTGTTTTATCCTTTAGTTTATTTAATGAAAGATCGACGTATCGACCGCCTCCATAGGTTTCTGTGGGGGCGGTTTTGTCTTTAAACGGGAGGAATAAATTACCATCGGCA
>CANKVC010000193.1 GCA_947486835.1 Cytophagaceae bacterium
GGGTAATCCCGTGCTCTTCATTATAGGCCATTTGGATGGCTCTCCTCCGATTGGTTTCTGAAATCGCATTGGTCATCGAGCCCGTCATCCGGTCGGCATACATGATTACTTTTCCATTTTCATTTCTGGCAGCCCGACCGATCGTCTGAATTAATGATCGTATGTCACGCAAGAACCCTTCTTTATCGGCGTCCATGATGGCAACCAAAGAAACTTCAGGTAAATCTAGGCCTTCTCGTAGTAAGTTGACCCCCACTAATACATCAAAAACGCCCAACCTCAACTCCCTCAATATCTCCACACGCTCAAGCGATTTGATTTCGGAATGAATATAGCGGCATTTAATCCCCACTCGGTCTACGTATTTCGACAATTCTTCCGCCATTCGCTTCGTTAAAGTGGTAATCAACACTCGCTCCTGACTTTTTATCCGGCCGTGAATCTCATCTAACAAATCGTCGATTTGATTTTTCGTTGGCCTTACCTCGATCAACGGGTCCAATAGTCCTGTTGGCCTAATCACTTGCTCCACCACCACACCCTCTGAACGCCTTAATTCATAATCCGAAGGCGTAGCGGAAACAAAAATGGTTTGGCCAATGACATCTTCAAATTCTTGAAACGTTAAGGGCCGATTGTCCATTGCGGACGGCAACCTAAATCCGTATTCTACCAAGGATTCTTTCCTTGACCGATCGCCTCCCCACATCGCTCTGATCTGCGGCATCGTAGCATGGCTTTCGTCCACGACCATCAAGAAATCATCAGGGAAAAAGTCTAATAAGCAAAAAGGTCTTTGACCCGGTTTTCGCTGATCAAAATAACGGGAGTAATTTTCAATGCCTGAGCAATAGCCCAATTCCCGCATCATCTCTAAATCAAATTCCGTCCGCTGCTTAATTCGCTCTGCTTCTGTTAGTCGGCCCTCCTTCCCAAAATAAGAAATTTGCTTGACCAAATCTTCTTGGATAAATGAAATGGCTTGATTCAATGTCTCTCTACCCGTCACAAATAAATTCGCTGGGAAAATAGCAATCAACGTTTCGGAGGAAATTTTCTTTCCGGTCCAAGGATCTATCCGATGGATTTGCTCAATCTCATCCCCAAAAAAGATTATTCGATACCCGAAATCTGCATAGGCTAAAAATATATCGACCGTATCTCCTTTAACTCTAAAAGTCCCTCTTAAAAATTCTCCTTCTGTACGGGCATATAAAATCTCCACTAAGCGAAATAAAAACTGATTTCTGGAAATCACTTCGCCGACGCCTATCCTCAAAATTGAATTTCGATATTCATCGGGATTCCCCATGCCATAAATACAAGAGACAGAAGCGACAACGATAATGTCTCTTCGGCCGGACATCAACGAGGACGTTGTGGCAAGTCGCAATTTCTCAATTTCTTGATTGATGGATAAATCTTTTTCTATGTAAGTCCCGGTGGAGGCAATAAATGCTTCGGGTTGGTAATAGTCATAATACGAGATAAAATACTCCACCGCATTTTCTGGGAAAAAGGATTTGAACTCTCCATACAATTGGGCAGCCAAGGTTTTATTATGGCTTAAAATTAACGTGGGCCTATTGATTTGCTGAATTACGTTTGCAATGGTAAACGTCTTGCCAGATCCCGTGACGCCCAGTAATGTTTGCGCCTGTTCATTTTTGGCAATTCCCTCCACTAATTGGCTTATCGCGGTGGGTTGATCGCCGGTAGGACTATAAGCAGAAGTAAGTTTGAAATCCATGTAAGAATATTTGACGTTAAATTACGGAATTAAAATTTGTTGGGATAGGGATTAACTTTGATTCTAACTATTTTTGATTCAAAATAATTCACGATGGGAAAAAGATTTTTACTAACAGCTGGGATATTTATCTCGATGTCCTTGGCTTGTCAGTCGGCCGAAGAGAAACTTCCTTTAAGCCAACCAGCTCCCGCGCCAATAGTTTCAGCGCCCAAGGTCTACACTTTTACGGCAACGCCTATTTGGGCAGATGAATTTGACACACCGGGATTGCCGGATTCGAAAATTTGGTCTTATGATGTCGGAGGATCTGGTTGGGGCAACAATGAGTTGCAATATTATACGGAGGCCGACAAAGATAATGTGCATATCGAAAATGGATTACTAACGATTGAAGCCAAAAAAGAAAATTTTGGAGGGAAGAATTATACCTCAGCCCGCATTGTTTCAAAAGGCAAAAAAGATTTTTTATATGGCAAGGTAGAGGTTCGCGCGAAAGTTCCTGTGGGACGGGGCAATTGGCCAGCGATTTGGACCTTGGCGAGTCAGTCGGATTATGGTGGACAGTATTGGCCGGACAATGGGGAAATTGATATCTTGGAACATGTGGGCTTTGACCCGACTGTCATGCATTTTTCGGTTCATACAAAAGCGTTTAACCATGTGATCGGAACGCAGAAAACGTCGACGACCAAAGTGGATGATTTTGATACGGCTTTTCATGTGTATTCGATTGAGTGGACTCCCAAAACGATCCAAGCCTATATTGATGGGAAACAATACTTTTATTTTGAAAATTCGGGCAAAGGTTGGGAAGAGTGGCCATTTGACAAAAAGCAACACATCTTATTAAATCTAGCGATAGGAGGAAATTGGGGCGGCCAAAAGGGAGTTGACGATTCGATATTCCCCAATAAATTTGTCATTGATTATGTCCGTGTTTACGGCTTAAATCCATAAATTATGAGATACCCACAGGCGGCTGAGGCCTTTGATCGATTGCTTTGTATGATGGATGACTTGAGGGAAAAATGCCCTTGGGATAAAAAGCAAACGATGGATTCTTTGCGTCATTTGACGATAGAGGAAACGTACGAGCTATCTGAAGCGGTTCTTCAAGGCGATTTAAATGAAGTTAAAAAAGAGGTAGGCGACTTATTTTTGCATTTAGTTTTCTATGCTAAAATTGGCTCTGAAACGGGTGCTTTTGACGTAACTGATTCCTTGAATTCCTTGTGTGAAAAGTTGATTTCGCGCCATCCTCATATTTATGGGGATGTGGTGGCTGATACCGAGGAGCAGGTGAAAGCCAATTGGGAAACATTAAAATTAAAGGAAGGGAATAAATCCGTTTTAGGGGGTGTCCCAAATTCCTTGCCGGCTTTAGTTAAGGCGATGCGGATTCAGGAAAAAGCTCGGGGTGCGGGTTTTGATTGGGAGGAGAAAGAGCAAGTGTGGGAAAAAGTG
>CANKVC010000194.1 GCA_947486835.1 Cytophagaceae bacterium
ACACCATTTGGGGGGCTTTATTGGGCCGAATTATTCATCGGTCTACTTCGCCAAAAGATCTTTTAAAAACGTTAATTGGCTTGGGAGTTTTAGGTGTAATAGTCGGTTATGGCCTTGATATGGCTGGAATACCGATCATCAAAAGAACTGCTACTCTATCATTTACCATCGCATCGGCCGGATGGATTTCCTTATTAATGGCAGCTTTTTATTATAATTGGTCCACGGATAAACCAAAAATTTCCGTTCCTGATTACATCCTTTCCTATGGCAAAAACTCCATTTTCATTTATTTGTTTTTTGAATCTATTGGGCCAGAATGGCTAAGAGGAGCTACTTTCACGTTTGTGGGTGGATTTTTAGAAAAAATAAGTATCTACGGAATGGTTGCCGAGGCGATTAACGCACTCGTTGTTTTGTATCTAATTACTCGGCTTGCGGTTTGGTTAGATAAAAAGAAAATTTACTTTTCGCTCTAAGGAGTTTTAGGTTGGGCGGTTGATGTAGTCCAATTTATACGCCCAAGTATCTGCAATATTTCGCGCCTTCAATTTGGCATCTTCTGTTTTTGGACCTTCAAAATGCTCATCTAGGGTGGCGTAAAAAAGTTCGAGCCAACGCGCAAAATGGGCGGGGGTCAATGGGATTTTCTGATTAATTTCTAAGTGGGGACGCATCGGGGCACCCTGGTAATTTTTGCCATCCATCAAAAGCATCTCCCAGAAATCATACATTTTAGGCAGGTGTTTAGAAAAATCCACATGGGCAACATCCATAAATACATGACCCACCAAATCATCTGAAGGCATTTTGGCATAAAATGCATCCACAAAAATCTGAATATCCGCCTTGGTTTCTATGTCCTTTTTCATCAACGCGTCTTGACCCGAGATAAAAGATGTTGGCCTACTTTACCACCTTGTATAGCTCCCTCGTTTAAGGCTGGCATAAAATGAATCCCTCCATATAAACGAGAAACCGACGCCTCATCAGATGCCTGAATAAATGATTTGAACTTCCTTGGGGGTAAACCATAAGGTATTTCCGTAGAATCCTCAAAGGCAACATTGGCCCCATATAAATTTGTCAAAACCTCCGCAGCAGCCCTCGAAATGGTACTATGCCCTGAAGTATATTCTGGAAAAGGAGGAGTTTGCAACACAGGAACCCATGATTTATCGATGCTCGCATTAATAATCGTTTCTGGCCTAATGCGAATGGATCTGTATTTCTCGTCCCAACACGCGATAAATCCATCAAAGATTCCAATGGAAGTCAGCGCTAATGCCTCCGCCGTTTCTAGATAGGATTTATGTAATTGGCGAGATACTTGCCCCACGATGCCCAACCAATGTCCACCGGGTGACATTTTCTTAGTGGCAAACATCGCATGCCCCGTAATGTTCATTTTAAACGGATTGCAATCCCAAAAATTGGCAATGTTTCGTTGCTCCTCCGTTAAGTTCTTAACCGTTTCATAAGACTCCATGACCTCTTTGTAATAAGGACTTCCCTTGGTTAAATCAAATTTTGATGGAGCTGGTGCTCTAAACTGGGATGCTGAATCTAAAGTAATGGGACGAATTTTAGTCCAATAGGGTTCTACAGCATCCATATAGGCAGGCGGTGTAGGAGTCCAAGTTCCTGGTAAATTGGTTACCGTAAACCGTAAACCCCTTGTTTGTTTGTAATTATCCTTTGCCGCATAGCGCATCACGGCAGCAGCGACTGAATCTCCGTAGGCAATAGACCTTTCGTAAACGTCTGAAGGTATCCCTATTTTCTGATAATCTTCTTCTAATTTCTTATCAAACTCCTTGTACATGTCTTGGGCAAAAGTCAATTTTTTTCCCACGGCCAAATAGGCCCTGGTAGATGCCAAAGGAAAACAATATTCCAAACCTTTTTCCGGTTGGGGTATTTTCTCAAAGCCATTTAATTGGCCCACGAGCGATTTGAATTTTTTATCTCCAGGAATTGCCGCTTCATACCCTGCGATACCTGCATACATATAAATACGCGCTGAAACGGGTGGGGCAAAAATATCATGAATAATGCTCTCGGTCAACATCAACTCTGCCCTGATTAAAAACTCAGGGTTTGCCGCTTCCTTTTGAAAATTTGGATTTGATTTCTGACAAGCACCCAATAAAATGCTAACAAAAATAAAGAGAAGAACTTTTTTCATATCAGAGTTTAATTCGAGCAAATGTACGCAAAAACAGAAAAAAAATATTGACCTTAATAAGTTTGGCTGCTTGTTACGATTTTTTCTGCAGCCTTTCTGCCTGAAGATAATGCCGCTTGCAACGATGGGAAAAGCGTGTAATCCCCCGCTAACATAATATTTTTCGCTTCCGCTTTTTGGCAAACTTCAGCAAAACAACCCAACTTATATAAAGAATGAGGAATTGAAAAAGATTTCAAGAATATAAAATCGTTCGGTGAAAGATCCAAAACCCGCGCTAATTCCTCCGCCACTTCTTTGTCCGTAAGATCCATCTGCAGACTAGTGGCCGACATCAAATGCTTTCCCTCAGGGGCTAAGGCAGGATTTACTTGGCTCAAGCAAGAAAAATGCAACAATGGACTTGAATGTAATGGCATCAAATGAATGAGAGGCAATGGAGTTTCAAGCTTTTTGTCCATGCTGAAATAAAAGGTCTTGGAACCAAAATGAGCCTGTGGAGGAAAATCAATTTTCAATAATTCACAGGCTTGTTTGGGATCTGTCGCTAAGACCAATTGGTCAAAATGAACCGTTTCGTCATTGCTTAATTGTAGCGTTTTCCCCTTAATTTCAGTAACCCAAACCCCAGTCATTATTTTTTCTTTAGGAATTCTTAAAGCTAAATCTAAAGCGATATCTCCAATTCCATTTTTTGGTAATGCGGCTTTTCCTTCTAAAAACTGCTTCATGTAATAGAAAAACAAGGTTGCCGGTGGGCTCAGTTGATCATCTAAAAAGATGCCGGCAAAAAAAGGCCTTAAAAAATTGTACTGAAATTTTTCTGAAAAACGATATCGAGAGATAAGTTCAGAGGTAGTTTCTGGGTCCGAATTTATCGGTGAAATCGAGCGCTGGGTTTTTAACCAAATCCATGCCAACTTCAAAAAATCAAAGATAGTAGCCCCCACCGCAGTGATATTTTTTAAAAATAAGAGA
>CANKVC010000195.1 GCA_947486835.1 Cytophagaceae bacterium
CGGACCCTCCATCCCATGCAATACAATCAGCGATAGGGTAGTGGCATCCCCCAAAACCCATTCGGAGCCCCTTAATGGCGGCGCAAATCGGTTGATCCCTTTGCCGTCCACCCCATGGCAACCTGAACACGTAGCCAAATATTTTTGTCGGCCCTCCGCAAATTGAATTAAAGATTTTTCATCCAAAAAGCTTTTTGAATCCTTCTGGCTAACCATGGTTTTTTGAGGCCAATGAAACATGTTTTCCAACATGGCCCATTTGTTCTCATCCAAAATTTTATTTTTCTCTTTGAAAATAGCAGGCATCGCGGCCAATTGGATAGGTTTTAGGTCTTTTCTATTCGGCGCTTGAATCGCTAGTGATGTCAAAAGGACTTTTTCTTTCCATGTAAAAGGCTCTTTAGAATCAATTTGCGCCAATAAATCTTTTATTTCACTTTCTTTTCCTTTTTTCACCACGGCTGAAGTGATCATTTCCAGCATAATTTCTTTGTCGGCCGTAGCTGTGACCCAACTATCCAATGAAATCAAATAGCTTAGAAATTCATATTCTCGATTCCATAAACTACTCATCACTGCATCCCTAAAAAGGCCTGAGTGTATGTGTTGACTTAATAAAATTCCCAGTATTTTTTGTTGGCTTTTAGCGCTGGCCAAATGAACACTTAAGGCTAATTGGACCGCCTCAGTGGGTTTCGCTCGCTGTGCGATGGATACTAGTTTGTCGTCTAATGCGGCAGTGGGCGTATTGGGTTTTTGGCCCAACAAGCGTAAGGCATTATTTTTAATTAGGCTGTTCTCATCTAAAATCAATGAGCTTAGAAATTCTGTATCAGCAGCTTGTAGTCCTTCCAATGTCCACAAGGCATGTAAACGGCCTAAAGTAGATGAATTCTTTTTGACTATTTTTTTTAGTTCTGGAATAAGTGATTTATCCTGTCTTTCAATGAGAAGCCTTTGAGCCATATCCCGATAAAAACCATCTGGATGACTTAAATATGAAATCAATGTTGGACCACTGGCTTGCTGTAAAGGGTGAACTTTTTTGACATTTTTGCCCTTAGGAACAATGCGCCAAATTCTTCCCATGTGAATGGGCGCGTCCAATTTTCTTTTAAGATTTTGTTCTTTTAAATAGGGGGTCATATAAGAACCGTGCTGAATGATTCCGTGGTACATATCCGCTATATACAACGCGCCATCAGGTCCCAAAGCCATTTGCGTCGGCCTGAAACGCTCGTCGGTAGAAGCTAAAAATTCGCGTTGGGGATTTGGATCATAGGCCCTTAAAATCCCATTTTTTTCAGTCACTATATTTCGCTTGATTAAATTCCCCGCTGGCTCACAAACCAAGGCATTGCCGTAATATTGGGTAGGAAAAAGTGTACTTCTTAAAACTAAGGGCGAGCAGGCGGCTGTAAATTCCCTGAGCCTTCCTTTCTTATCTAAAGTACCCTCAATATATCCTCTGTTGATCGCTGGATTTGACCTGATTGGATAAATTCTTCGATCGGTGGTTAAGCCATGATCAATCCCGGAACTGATGCTGTGATTTTTATTTCGAGTAATGCTGTTGGCCGGCACTAAATCGGCATGTAATTGCGACCAGTTATAATTATAAAATAACCTTCCTTGGTCATCATGACTCATTCCCCATTGGCCCCTAAACTCAGTACTATCCCGCTGCCATTTCCCCTCCATGAGTCGATAACGAAGCCTCGATTTTACATTGTAATACCAGTTGTCCAAATTTAAAAGAAGACCATTATCCGAATGTTCGGGCGCTCCATTTTTGGCATAGGTTGAATCTAACAGAACTTTTGTGTCAGCTTTTAAGTCGCCATTGGTATCTTGTGTCAACCAAAGCGCTTTGTTTTCAGAAATTAAGGCCCCTCCTTTAATGAGTCCTAAAGCCCGAGGAAGAATCAATCCATCTAAATAAATCGTGCTTTTGTCCATCACCCCATCCCCATCTTGATCTTCTAAAATCGAAACCCTGCCGGATTTTTCAACCTCTCCTTTGCCAGCAATATCCGGCATAAATCCGCGCATTTCTACGACCCATAGCCTTCCGTCTCCATCAAAGCTCATGGCCACCGGTTCTTGGACCATGGGCTCTGAGGCGACTAATTCGATCGTAAATCCAGGCTCTATTTTAAACGTTGATTTTTCCTGAGCGGGCGTTCTCACTGGAGATATATCCCATTCATTGCTCCTTGGAACTTGAGCACAACATAAAACAAATGCAAGGAGCAGAAATACTCTCATGTTAAAATCTAAATCTGTTTAAAATCCTTTGACCTCCCAACCTTTTCGATAGGTTCTCTTTAAAAACTTTTCTGCCGCTGGATAATTAGGGAATTTCATTTTTGCTGAATCCCAAGTTAGCAATTGGTCCGGTACGCGAATCGCAATCGTTCCTAATAATACCGCTTCCGCCATGGGTCCCGATTGTGCAAAATGCGACTCCGTTTTTTCACCCCCCAAACACGCATCCACAAAATGATGGTAATGATTTCGTTCTGCTAAGGTCGGTATTTTCACGTCTTTCGGTTTGCCAAAAGGAATGTAAACAGGCATTTTTCCATGAGGAATTAACAAGGCGCCTTCGGTACCGATCAACATAGAAGATTCAGCCGGATATTCTCCATCCTTATATAAATCCATCACTTCTTTCGGCGGATAAAACTCGCCATCAAACCATTCTAATTGGAGTGTGTCTTTCTCTGTCAACTCATTTCCCGGAAATTGCCAAGTAATATGATTTCCTTGTGGCCATGTATCTGCACGGCGCTCAGGTGAATTTTGCCATGATTTTTGAACCTCAGCTACGACCGATTTAGGGGGCTTCAATCCCAAGCCTTTCCATACTGCGTCAAAAATATGGCAACCGATATCTCCAGACCAACCCGTTCCAAAATCTTGCCAAGTTCTCCAAATAGCTGAATGGTAAATGTCGGGTGCATAAGGCCTTACCGGCGCTGTTCCTATCCACTGATCCCAATGTAAATGCGAAGGAACTTCCTGTCCCTGTGCAGGTCTTGGACCCACTAATCGGTATTTAGCTACCGCTCCAGGCCGATTGGAACATAAATATGCAAAGTGAAACATGCTTATTTATGTTCCAAT
>CANKVC010000196.1 GCA_947486835.1 Cytophagaceae bacterium
TAAAATAGATGTATATGGATTTTCTATAGCTCGAATTAATCGATCCATAGCTTTATCCAAATCCATGGTTAAGTTGGCATGCACAGAGGCCACCACATAATCAAATTGAGACAAAATATGGTCATTATAATCCAAAGATCCATCCGGTAGAATATCCGCTTCGATTCCTTTCAAGATGGTGAAATCAGACCATAATGAATTAAGGCGGTCAATTTCTTCATGCTGCCGATAAACATCTTCTTCCTTCAAACCACCTGCATAAGCTGCGTATTGTGAATGATCAGCAATCCCAAAGTAATGTAAGCCTAAACTCCGACAAGCTTCTGCCATTTCTTGGAGTGTATTTTTTCCATCTGAATAAACGGAGTGGTTATGCAAACAGCCTTGTAAATCCTGCTCTTCGATCAAATCGGTATTTTTATGTTGGCCAGCCCACTCAAATTCTTGTAATCCCTCCCGCATTTCGGGTACAATAAATGGCAGGTTCCTTTCTTGGTAAATAGACTCCTCGGTCAACAAGGTTTTACCTTGAAATTGATTATAAAAATCTATAGATTCTAAATGATTTTCGTGCGCGCTGTGTTGAAATAAGGCTGATACAAATTCCGATTCGTCAACCAAATGAATTTCAATGGGGATTAAATGATCTTCAAAAAAACCCCGCCAAGTAAATGGCGAAGAGGCTTGGAGATCCTCAGCGAAACCCTTTAGCTCAGAAATCTCACTTTGACTTCCAAAAATACTATCGGTTTCTATCACAAAAACTAAAGAGGTAATGACTTCGCAATTACGCCTTAATTCCCCCGAAATCGCTATTTTGTCAAATGTCACTTGTAACATGGCCAGTATTCGATCACTTAAAAATATCGCTTTATCTAACCTAAGCTTTTTTCTATTTTCTTGAATATAAATGATTTGAGATTGAATGGAAGATTGGATCGCAGAGCCAAATCCTTTTAATTTTTCAATTTGACCATTCTGACAAGCGGTATTCAAATCCTCGAAATTTGACACATTCAGTTCCTGCCAGATGGCCCGAACTTTTTTGGCCCCCAAACCCTTAATTTTCAATAAATCTAAAATACCGGCTGGCGTCTTTTCAACAATTTCTTCTAATTCCTGACAAGTTCCTGTTTGAGCAAGTTGATAAATTAATTGGACGATGATTTTTCCCACTCCAGGAATCAATACTAATTGATCGGTAGTCAGCTGGTTAATTTTTCCAGGAAATTTATCTAATCCACGTACCGCAAAAGAAAGATTTTTAGCTTTGAACTCATTAACGCCATGGACATCCCAAAGCTTGACCAACAACTCTAACGAATCAACTAACTCATCATTTTCCATGCACAAATATATCATCCTCAAGGGACAAAATAATACAGTTGGCCTAAGTTAATCATGTTAACGCACACGCATACATCAATCAAAAGCTAGCTCATTGACCTAAAAATGAGCGTATTATCAAATGAAAATGGTAAATTTCCAATAATTTAAATTGTATTTAGGGAAAGAATTAAAAAATTATTTCTTTTTGAAAATTAAATCAAAAATAAAATTTTAAATTATTGAGGTAATCAAGCAATTTAAAATTTTCAAGCCTATGAATTTCACATTTGACAACTACAACGCAGAGGGCTTTTTTGACGAAATGTTTACCGAAGATGGTCAAACAAGGTCAGGGTATACATTTTTTAAAGACCGCGTAGAACAGCTAACAAAGGAAGAGTTCATGCGGCGACAAATTTCTGCCGAGAGAGCATTAATGGCTATGGGAATTACGTTCAATGTATATTCAGAAAATGAAGGAACAGAGCGTATTATGCCCGTTGACATAATCCCAAGAATTGTCAGTGCACAAGAATGGGAGAAAATGGAAAAGGGATTAATTCAGCGAATAACGGCCTTAAATTTATTTTTGGCCGACATATATTCAGATCAAAAAATCATCAAAGATGGCATCATTCCGAAGGAAGTCATTTACTCATCAAAAAACTTTTTAGAGCCCTGCATGGGCATTAAACCGCCTAAAAACATTTGGATCCACATCACAGGAACGGATTTAATTAGGGGAAATGATGGTGAATATATGGTTTTAGAAGATAATTTAAGATGCCCTTCCGGTGTTTCCTACATGATGGAAAACAGGGAGTTGTTGAAGCAAACATTTCCTGAAGTTGTAGCAAAAACACAAATTAGACCCATTGCTGATTATCCGCATAAGCTATTACAAATGCTCCGATTTATTAGCGATAGACCCGAACCTACCGTGGTGGTGCTTACTCCTGGAATTTACAATTCAGCCTACTTTGAGCATTCCTATTTGGCCCAACAAATGGGTGTCGAGTTAGTTGACGCGCGTGATTTAGTCGTACACGAAGGATACGTAAAAATGAGAACTACGAAAGGTTTCAAAATAGTAGATGTTATTTATAGACGAATTGATGATACATTCTTAGACCCTAAAACCTTTAATCCGGATTCGTTAATTGGAATCCCAGGGATATTTGATGTGTATAAAAAAGGGAAAGTAGCCCTAGCCAATGCTCCTGGAACGGGAGTTGCCGATGACAAAGTTATTTATGCCTATGTGCCGCGAATAATCAAATATTATTTAGGAGAAGAACCCATCATCGATAACGTAAAAACATATATCTGCAGTGAGCCCTATGATTTGAAATTTGTGCTAGAAAACATCGGTGATTTGGTAGTCAAAGAGGCCAACGAAGCAGGTGGATATGGGATGTTGATCGGTCCAAAATCGACCAAAGAAGAACAGGAGAATTTCAAAAAGTACATTTTAGCTAATCCAAGAAACTATATCGCTCAGCCTACGATTTCATTATCCCGAGTGCCGTGCTTAATCGATGACCATGCAGAAGGCAGGCACGTTGATTTAAGGCCCTATATTTTATATGGAGATGGCGTAAATGTTATGCCCGGGGGATTAACTCGTGTGGCATTACGTAAGGGCTCTTTAGTCGTAAATTCCTCTCAAGGCGGAGGTTCGAAGGATACTTGGGTGCTTTATTAAGTAATAGGTAATAAAATAGGTAATAGGTATTAGGTAAGAGGTAAGAGGGAATAGGTATCAGGTAAGAAAGAAGAGGTATCAGGTAAGAGGG
>CANKVC010000197.1 GCA_947486835.1 Cytophagaceae bacterium
TACCTATTACCTCTTACCTAATACCTCTTACCTAATTTCAATTCCTCACATCCAAACCCCAATTCAATTTATTGCGGAGTGTTTGAAGAAAATCGTCGCCTGGTATTTTGACAATTTTGCCTGAAAATGCAGCTTTTTTGACTTCAATGGATATTTTGCTATCGATCACACGTGATCTTGAGTCGATGGAAATGAGGAAATTGTGACTTCGACTACTCACCTCAAATTTCAGAACGGAGTCACTAGAAACAATTAAGGGACGCACATTTAAATTATGTGGGCTCATTGGCGCAATAACAAATGAATCTGAAGTGGGAATGACCAAAGGTCCGCCCACGGAAAGTGAATAACCCGTAGATCCTGTCGCCGTGGAGACAATGATTCCATCGGCCCAATAGGTATTCAAAAAATTGCCGTTCAAAAAAGTTTTGATTTGAATCATCGAAGACGAATCCGTCTTCATGATTCCTACTTCATTTAAGCCAAAATCTTTGCCATGAAATAAATCTATTTCGGCATCCACCGCGACTAAACATCGGTCTTCGATGGTATATTCGTTCGATAAAACATATTGCAAAGCCTGGGGAACTTCTTCGGGTGAAAGCGTGGCCAAGAAACCTAATCGGCCAGTGTTAATCCCCAAAATGGGTATTTCCTTTGCGCCCACGTGGCTTAAGGTCTCTAAAAATGTTCCATCTCCACCAATACTCCAAGCCATTTGAACATTATCTGGACCTTGATCAGTCGAATAGGTTCGGTATTCATCTAATTTAAATCCGTGCTCTTTCAGGTGAACAAAAAAGCTTTCTGAAATTTGAATCTTTTCGTTTTTCCCTGATATATCCGCCCATAATTTTTCCATCACGGGCTTCATGTCAGCCGAAAATTCCTTTCCGTGAATGGCTAATGGGAAATTCAAAGCCTAGGGATTTAAATATTTCAATAGTAAATCAAAGCGCGATTGGTCCACTTCTTCTTGGTCACCAAACATGAACGCCTTTTCAATATGGACTTCGTGTCGCTCTAAGCTTTTCACGATCGCTGAAAATTGGTCTGTTTGAATCTGTAAAATTAATTCAGGCCAAACGTGATCTTCTTTCGTCGACTTCGTCAAATAACTTCTCGTAATTAAGCCTTTATTTTCTTCAATTATTTTGGCAATGACACTCATTGAATCTCTTTGGGTATGAAAGACAATGCGAATAATTCCTCCATTTTGAGCATTAAATCCAGTGTAAAATAAGGTTTTAGCTACGGATTGCCAAGGCAAATATCCTTGGTATTTCATTTGCTCATCTACCACAGGAATGACCCAAAAACCACTTTCCTCAAAAAAAGGTAGGCTCGCTAAAATATCTTCTTCTGTTTCTATTTTTACCTGATTGAGCTCATGCTGAAATTGGGCAATTTTACCATCCGGATGAGTGGCTTTCATTAACATTTCCTCAGTTATATTCCCGATCCATTGTTTTTTGTCAAGCACGGAAATAACGTTCATGTTATTTGAGTGCATGATTTTCAAGGATTTTTGCACCGAATCTTGAATGGAAATGGTGGGTAAATCAAAGGATAAAAATGCGAGTGCCATCATGACGCAATGGGATTATTTTCTAACCATGTTGACAAAATGCGATTGAACTCATCAGGTTGTTCCATCATGGGTGCGTGGCAACAATGATCAATGAAATGCAATTCAGATCCTGGAATTAATTGATTGAATTCATGACCAACATGAGGGGGTGTAATGGTGTCATTTAATCCCCAAATCAAAAGCGTTGGAGTTTTAATGCGCACAATATCTTTGGCCATATTATTTCGCTGCGCTGATTTAGCAATGGCGATAATGCGCAATACTTTTGGGATACTATTAATGATCTCAAATACTTCGTCGACCAATTCCTTGGTAGCCGTTTTAGGATCATAAAACGTATATTCAATCCGCTCCTTAATAAATTCGTAATCGCCACGTTTCGGATAAGTCCCTCCCATCGAATTCTCAAATAAACCGGAAGAACCCGTTAAAATAAGCCTTTCTACTTTATGAGCATGTTTTAATGTATAAATCAAAGCTACGTGACCCCCTAAGGAATTTCCGATTAAGCTAAAGGTTTCTAGTTTTTTGAATGCGACAAATTCTTCGAGAAAAACGGTTAGGCCTTCACACCCCGCCTCTTTAATGGGCATATCGTGGATCGGCATGAGTGGAATGATGACTCTGTACTTTTGGCTAAACAGATTAATTACGCCTTCCCAATTGCTTAAGGCGCCAAACAATCCATGAAGTAAAAGTAGAATTTCACCTTTTCCTTCATCAATGTATTGATAATTGCTTTCCTCCTTAATACTAAAGTTCATTCCGAGCTGCCATTTAATCTGCAAATTAGTAAAAACACTTCAAACTTTTGTAAGTTTAAAATGTTTATGAAAATATAAACTTAATATGAATTCAATTGTGATCGTTGGCGGCGGAATTGCAGGTCTGCAAGCAGCGAATATTTTACAAAGCAAAGGGCTTGATTTTATTTTAATTGAAAAATCAATGTCATTAGGCGGTAGGGTCCAAAGTGAAGAATTTCAAGGGTATATCTTAGATCACGGTTTCCAAGTTTTGCAGACAGCCTATCCGGAAGTCCAAAGAAGTCTTCAAATATCTAAATGGGATTTATCTTATTTTCAATCGGGCGCTTATGTGTTCAACGAGGGTAAATTCAAACCCTTTCTCAATCCATTAAAATCGCCTCTCTTATTTTTAAAAAATATCACTGCGGCGGGGGCTACTATCTTTGATTTTTTGAAGTTGGCTTGGATTTGGTTAAAAACACAAGGTTCGATTTCACCGATAAATTCGGACCCAGAAACTACCTCTGAACTTATCTCTCGATATCGTTTTTCAGAAAAATTTCAGTACAATTTTTTAAGGCCTTTTTTTGCCGGCATCTTTTTAGATGATCAGCTGAGCCCGCCGGCAACCTTGTTTTTCTATTACATGAAGCAGTTTCTAG